>JBOGTE010000103.1:0-7793 GCA_050692015.1 Candidatus Limnocylindria bacterium | reverse complement strand
GCCGGCTCGTCCTCCAAAGCGTTCCAGTTCGCGACTTCTTCCCGGTACGCGACCTCTTCTCGCTGCCACCAATTGCTGCTGTCGGTTTCCATCCATCGGGCGAGCGCGCCAAGCGCGAGCGATGTGAGCGGAAGCAGCATCTCCGCAGCGCGATGGATGCCGATACGGTCCAGCGGTGCCTCAGCAGGGAAGAACTCGGGAGCATCGTTACGCCAGCGGAATGAGAACGCGAACACGAGCGGATCGAAGTGCGACGCTCGCGAGAGGTGCGTGTAGAGCACCGGGAGGAGCACGAGTTCGGGATCCTCCGCGACAGCACGCGCGCCGACCTTGGACCAGATCCGCGCGAACTTCGGAACCGGAAGCGCGGGATCGAGCCATCCGCTCGTCCGTTCGGGCAGCAGCGTCGCGTACCAGAACAGCAGGACGAACTCGCAGACGAGTCGGCCCAGCGCCTTCGCCGGGACCTCGCCGCCGGCGAAGAGCAATGCCCAGGCCCAGCGCAGCTGGTGTATCGCCTGCACCACTGCCTGGCCAGGCACGAGCTCGCTGCCCGCGGGCTGGATGCCGTCACGTGCTTCAAGGGCGATCTCAGCGAGCGCGATCCCGCGGTCGGCGAGGTCGGTGACCACCTGGTCGAGCTCTCGTCCCTGGTCGATCCGTGCGATGAGCCGAGACGGCCAGCGTCCCGTCACGTCCGGGTGACCTCGACGGCGAGACGTCCGAGGCGCCTTCCGATGAGCTGATGCGCGTCAGCGACCCAGAGGCGACCATCGGCGCGCCGCAGCACGATCAGCACCGGTCGTGACCTCCGGTAGTCCGGATTGCGGCCGAGTTCGATCATGCTGCGGCGGTCGCGCGGGCTCGCGCCCACATTTGCGGGATGGCTGTGCCACTCGCCGAGGTAGTCCTCGCTGCCGCGGCTTGATGCCACCGCGGTCGAGCGTGGCCTGGGCGTGGTCGCCGTCGCGCCGGAAGCTCCCGAGGCCACTCCGCGCTTTGGGTCCGGACGTGCTCACGGCCTTCACGACCACGACGTCATCGTTAACGTGGCCGATCAGGATTCCGCCAGACTCGTGCGGGAACTCGCGGTCGGCTTCGCTCTCCATGCGCCGAAGCACGGCACGGGAGAGGACGAGGCGCTTCGCCGTCACGCCGCACCGCAGAGCGGACAGCCCTGCAGCGCCGCGTGCGCCTGGTAATGGATCCCACGCTCATCAAGCGGGGACATCCCGCCGCCCACGGCCTTGTTCACGACCCAGACCTGGTTGGTGTCCTCATCGATCCCATCGAGGACCCGCAGGGCGACCTGCGTGGCCGACACCGCGATCGCCTCAAGGTCGGCGGGCGAGGCTACGGTCGTCGTGCTTCCGCATCCGGTCTCAACGAACCTCTCCTCCCCGGCCAGGCGCGGTACTTCCGGCTCCATCACGTCGTCCGCGGCCGGATGGCGGTAGCACTGCGGGCAGGCATCCCGTCGCGGTCGGAACAGCCGCAGGCGGCCGACCTGCGCGGCGCGCTGGGCGCCGACGACGAGCAGTGGCCGCTCCGCCTCAAGGCAGCGCTCCGCGAGCAGGAGGGTGAAGGCGTCCGTCGCCGCCGCGTCGATGACGAGATTCGCCGCCCTGATCGTCGCGTCGATCTCGGTCACATCCCACGTCGTTCCGGCAGAGCTCACCTTTACGTCTGGAGCAATGAGGCCGACGGTGAGTTCCGTGGCCCACGCCTTGGTGCGGCCCACGAAGAGAAGCGGCGCGGCGTGGCGGATGACGTTGCCAGGACGAAGCCGGTCGCCATCGCGCAGGTCTAGCGTCCCGATGCCGCAGCGCGCCAGCGTGACCGCGACCGCGCTGCCGATGGCGCCCACACCGAAGACAGCGACCCGCTTGGCGCCTCGCGCGTCGGCAGCCGCGCCGAGACGCCGCCGGAGCGACCGGCGGTCAGCGGGCGCGGTGCCGTACGAATGGACAGGAGCCTCGAGGATCCTTGCCCATCCGCCGACCTCGGCTCGGGCGTCGACGAACAGCCAACGCTCCTCGTTGGTGAGGGGATCTGGATAGCCCAGCGCAACTACGACGATGGTCGCCTCTCTGATCTTGGCGCCCGTGAGGCCACGAATGATCGCGGAGACCTGGACCGACTCCGCGACCCTCTCTTGGATCTCATCAAGGAGATCACCGAAGCGATCGCGCGGCGTCGGCTCGCTCGCGAGCCGGAACCAGAGCCCGATGGGCTGCGTGTCGGGCGTTGACCGCAGCAGGAGCTTCGGAAGCTCGTCCTCGGAGGTCAGCTCCACGAATTCGCTCCGGGGCCTCGGCTTCGCGGCGAGGGAGACCGTCGTGAATTCCCAGACCGCGAAGCGCCCGTGATCGCCCGGCGGTGGCGGCCAGTCCGCGCCTGTGACCATCAGCTGCGACTGCTGCGACCTGAACGACAGGTGCAGGTCCGGTGGTCGGTTCTCCGGACCCCACCCATCGCCGTCGCTCTTGCTGAACCATTCCTTGACCCGGGCGAGCACGTGATCCACGTCGTATTCGGGATCCCATGAGCCCTCGCCCTCGTCCTGCCACAAGCAGAGGGCCCCGTTCTCCGCTGGTGCCTGATGCCGACCCTGGATGGCGTACTGCGCATCGAGCGGATGCACCATCGGCCGCCTGTACGGAAAGGCAGGCGGGAGCGTGATGCGGATCCGACGCTCGCCCACGGGGGTCATGACGGAGCCCACGAAGCTATTGCCCTCGACCCGGAACTGGCGCGCGATCAGGTCAGCGATGAACCGGTCGCGCGCCCGCTCTGCCGCTTTCGCCACTAAGCGAAGGTCGGGCTGCTCCGCACGTTGCGCTCGCTGCGCGCGAACACCGCTGCGGCGCCCTTTCCACCCGAGCCGTCGCCCACCGGGAACGCGTCGCCGAAGACCTTCCGGTAGAGCTTCGCCGCCTCGGTGTTGTCCTCGGAGTCGATCGCGGCCTTTAGAGTGGCCCGCGCCCCGTCGACCTCGTCGAGGAGTGTGGCGAAGTCCGCGGCGCCCATCTGGGTTCGGATCTTCTCGCCCGGCAGCGCCGGGTCATCGAGCTCAGGTGCGGTCTTCCGGATCCGGTGCAATCCGTACGTCGCGCCGATCGAGTCCATCGTTGCTCGGACCGCCTCGGCCCACTCCTTCGCGTTGGTCGGCGCGAGCTCGAGGCAGAGGACCTCGACGATGAAGCCCTTCGGGTGGCGCCTGGTCTCGAGCTGCTCGTGCCGGAACCAGCGCATCATCTTGACCACGGAGAGGTACTGCCGACGGTCCCCGATCTCGGCGCTCTCCTGGTTCCGCTTGGTGGCGAGCTCGATGTGGCCGTACGGATGTGAGCGGATCCAGGCCTGGAGACCACGGTCGGGCACCCAGATCTGATCCTTCGTACCGCCGGTCGGGATCGCCGGGATGATGTCCATGGTCAGGTGCGTCCCCTCGATCTTCACGAGGATCGACCTGCGGTTCGTGACGGTGTTGTCTAGCTCGTACTTCTTCGCCAGGACGCGACGGAGCTCATTGAGGACGGCCGTGGGCTGATCCGCCTTCGTGTACGTGGTCAGGCACACGACATCGACATCCTTCACCGGGCTGATGGCGGTCTGACGCTGATACGACCCGGCCACGTAGCTGTTGACGTACTTGGCGCGGAGGCCTTCGTCGCTGGCGAGATATGCGCGCACGTCCTCGTGCGCCTTCTTCGCCACGTCGACATCCTTCTCGTTAGGGTTGATCTTGCCGAGGAACGCGACGAACGCGTCGTGCAGGTACATGTGCTCTCTCCTTCGTCAGGCGCGAATGGAATAGGCGCGCGTCAGCGACCGCGTGTCGTCGCTGAAGTAGCTGTAGATCGTGCCGACCGCGTGCAGCTGCTGGCCGATGAGGACCGCGAGCGGCACGGGGCAGGCGAGCACCAGATGCAAGTTCGCGACGCCGTCCGAGGCCAGCCTGCGCGCGACGTCCCCGACCTGGCATGCGAGCGCCGCTGCGACCGGCAGCGGATCAGTGTTTCGGTCGGCGCGCGCGTAGCGGGCGTGCACGAGTCGAGCGGCGCGGACCTTGTCCTGAAGCGCGCGGGCGTCCCGCCCCACGTCACGCACCACGCTGATCGCGAGCACCGCCGCTGAGCGGTCGCCGTCGATCCGACGCTCTTCGCATCCGAGCGGGCCAAGACTATGTTCGCCGCGCCCGCTCCACTCCCGGCCATCACGGTCGATGATCTTCACGTCGAAGCCGCTGGCGGGCGGGCACTTCACGCCGAAGGCGAGTGCGAGGGGCAGGCGCGCTTGGACGTGCAGGCGCAGCGTCTGGACCTTTGCGCTGGCGAGCGCCGTCGCCACGTCCTCGAGCGCAGGGACGAGGTCGGCATCCCAGATCTCCGGGGTCGCGCTATGGAGGGCGCCGACCCAGTCGAGATCGAGCGCCGCGTCCGTCGGAAAGGTCGGCATCTCGAACGAGCGAAGGGCCAAGGTCATGCTCCCATCGTGCTGAGCACCCATCAGCGCCAGCCGCAGCAGTTTGCGGCCGACCTCTCGGTGCGCGGCGCGAACGCGCTCCGCGCTCACCTCCCCGTCCCGCGGCTTGCCGAGCGGCACGAACGTGCCGTTGCGCTCCGAGAAGTCCTCAAGGCCGAGAGCGAGGCATCGTTCCTTCAGTTGCGCCGGCGCGACGCTCCGGAATATCGGGAACACCGGGTACGACGACCGCGCCCGCTTGTTGGCCTCTGGGACCTCGAGCTCCCACACCATATCGCCGCTGTTCTTGTGCTGGAGGTATGGCTCCGTCACGTAGGGCACGAAGGCGTGGGTGTCCTGCCTGATGGCCTTGCGGATTGCCTCGAGATCCGCCGCCGGAGGGTTGTCGTTCAGGTCACGCCACGTCCGCACGCCGCGAAGGCGGATCTGACGCTCAACGGCCTCGACCTCGGTGATGTCCGGCCGGCGCCGGTAGCTGAGGAAGCCGGTGAACGGCGTCACTGTCGAGTCCGCCCAAGCGTGGCGACGATCGTGACTGCCGCGAGGCCGACCCCGACCACCGAGGCGATCTCCTTGGTCCGCCAGATCCACTCCGGCTCGGGCGCGAGATAACGCGGCCCGAAGATCTCCTGCCATAGCGTGACGGCCGCGTTCTCTTCCTTCTCCCTCGCCGCCTTCGCGATGACCTTGCACGTTCGCGTGAGCCGCGCACCGAAGTGCTCAAACGCGGTTCGCTCCCAGAGGCCGGCAACGTTGCCGCCGAGCACCGGATCCGGCACCACCAGCACCTTCCCGGCGTCGTACGCCGGCTTGGCGAACGCATGCATCGCGTCGAACGCATCGGCGGCGATCTCGAGCAGCGGCCGCGATCCGAAGACGATCTTGCCCCTCTCGCACAGTTCGATGAGGAGCGCCTCGATCCAGAAGCCCTTCGTGCCCTTGCCACAGTGGAGCAACGCCCAGTGCCGCATCAGCAGGACGAGGTGCAGCAGTTTCCCGTCGGTCTTCGCGTTCAGATGCGTGAAGTGCTTGCCGTACGCGAGCGGCGCGCTCTTTATCCACCGTTCGGCCTTGCGGTCCGGGACGAGCAGCGTCCCGTACGCGCCGTCCGGCGCGACGGCCGGCACGAGGTCGACGTGGAACTCATCATCATCGAACGTCATCCCGACCGAGCGCCGCTGATGGCGCTTGCGCACCGTAGCGACGCGCTGCCGGAGGATGAAACCCTGGGCTGCGTCCGCGAGGTCGGACAGCACCCCTCGCGATGCCGAGCTCGCGGTACTTCGGATCGACGAGGACGATCACATCCACGTCCTTCAGGTGATGGGTCGACACGTCCCGCGCGTAAGACCCGGCCAGGAGCGAGTGCGGTTCGACGGTCACGATCTTCTTGGCCTTGGCAAGGTGCGCACGGATGCGCGCGTGGAGATCCCGGGCGAGCGCGCGCCGATTCTCGGGCGGGCGGATGCGCCTTAGGAGGAGATCGATCTCCGCCTGCGGAGGAAGGACGCCGATCGACCGCGCGCGAGACACATCAGCCACTAGTGCTCCCCGTTGGCGCCGCTCTTTAAGATCGTCCGACTCGCGCGCTTGGTCTCGCCCATGCGACCGAACACATGGTCGAAGCCGAGACAGTGCAAGCGGTTACCGTACTGGCGCCCATTCTATCGATGGGCGCTAGATGTTGGGGCGCATCGCAGGCGCGGTGGCACATTTGGGTAAAAGATGCACGTCTTCTCCGCTGGCCAGCCGTCAGGTAGGCCGCTTCGGGAGTTCGAAACGACGCCGTTCCCGATCCGGCGGTGCTCCGGGTGTGCCAAGCTTGGAAAGGATGGACAGCTTGGCACGGACGGCGCTACCATCGCAAGCCAGGAGGAGAGGTCCATGACGACGAGCAGCCTTGCCCATCCCCAGGTCGTCACCGACGACGGATACGTGCCCGTCCGCGTGGCCGAGCAGCTGCTCGGTCTGTCAAGGAATTCTGTCCTGCGCCGCATCAAGCTCGGCATCCTCCAGGGCTATCCGGATCCGGACAACGGCTACTACAAGGTCAGCCGCGCATCGATCGAAGAGGCCCTCCGTCGACGCCGCGAGGCACAGGAACTTGCTGAGACTGCGCTGCCTGGCGGCGTTCCGCTCGAGGCTCGGTGAGCGAGCCGATCGAGGAGGAGTTCGAGCCACCGAAGCTCGCACCGGGATCGCCGCAGGTCCCAGGCGGGGTATCGCTTCCGCAGCCGGGCGACCGCGTCTTCGTGGACACGAACGTCATGTTCCATGAGTGGTACCGGCTGCCGCTGGCGATCTGCGCCGTCCAGCAGTTCCTTCACGTGTCCTGGTCGCCGTACGTCGCAGGTGAGGTGGCCCGCGTGGCGACACGGAATTACGCCGAGAAGCAGCTCGCGTTGAATCCATCACGTGTCGAAGTGATGCGGGCGATCGCGAGCGTACGGGAGGAGATCGACCGCGTCATCGAGCGGCACGAGCGTCAGTGGCACTCGCCCGATCCCGAGGCCCTCACGCAGGTGCGGCCCCGAGCAGCCCGCGCGCCGCTCAAGGATGAGATGGACCGCCCGGTGCTGGCCGGAGCGCTGGCCACCGGCTCAACGTTCTTGCTCTCGCTCGATAGCGGTTTCGCGCACGGAGGGCAGTTCGAAGACGTTGTCTTCTGGCATCCCGACACGTTCCTCTACACCTTCTTCATCACGAACCTCGACCACTATGCGGTCGTCCGTGAAGAGATGCCTTCGCACCCGAGAGCGGCGCTGAGGCCCCAGAGCGCCGCGCCGTAGCGACGCCTCGTGCTGGCGCGGATCACGATCGGGGAAGTCACGCCGCAAGCAGCACCCAGTCGCCGGCCACTCGGAGTTGTGGGTTGCCGCGCGGAGGCCCGTCGCAGTCTCGATCCGCCGCGGCGCTTCCCGAAGGTGCCCGTCGGCGGGTGCGTGCGACCGACCCGGGCTCCGGTCAGTCCCAGAGCCGCTCGGCGGGCGCGAGGCCGAGGTGATCCCGGGCCTCGCCGACGAGCGCGAGCGACCCGGTCACCACGACCATCCCGCGGTTCTCGGCGCACGCTCCGTCGATGGCCGGCCCGATACGGTCCCGCACCTCGACCGGGGCCCGGCCCGCGTGCCGGACGACGCGCTCAAGGTCGGCGGCCGGTAGTGCCCGTGCCCCGCTGGGCGACGTGCACCAAACCCGTCGCGCGAAGGGCAGGAGGAGGCGCACGATGCGCGCCGCGTCCTTGTCCCGGTACATCCCGATCACGAGCTCGATCCGCCGCTCGCCGCGCGCGCGCAGCTCGTCGG
>JBOGTE010000102.1:0-7930 GCA_050692015.1 Candidatus Limnocylindria bacterium | reverse complement strand
TCGTCGGCGGGTATGCCTACGCCCCGGTCCTCGACGAGGATCAGGGCTTCGCTGCCGACAACGCCGAGCGCCACGCTTACCTGGGACCCGGCCGGCGCGTACTTCAGCGCGTTCGTCATGAGATTCCCCACGATCTGAGCCACGCGGACCGCGTCGCCACGAACGCGGACCTGCGCCTTCGTGGGCTCGAAAGAGATCCGGGGCGTCTCGCCGACCTCGTGGTGCGAGACGACCTCGGCGACGACTGCGGAGAGGTCGAAGATGCCGATCTCGAGCGTGAGCGCGCCCGCGGCGATGCGCGAGCGGTCGAGGAGCTCGGAGATGAGCCGGTCCATCCGGGCGACCTGCGCCAGCGCCCGCCCGAGGGCGATCCTCTGGACCTCGGGGTCCAGCAGGATGTTCCGTTGCGCGAGCTGGATCTGGCCGCTGATCGAGGTGAGCGGCGTCCTCAGCTCGTGCACGACGGTGCTGAGCAGGGCGACCTGCGCCGCATCCTCGGCCTGGCTGGCTCCGGCCTCGGGGAACAGCGTGATCGCGAGGATGCGGTCGTCGCCGGTCGCAGCGGTCGCCGCGGAGGCGACCTGCGGTCCCTCGACGACGTCGCGCACGGTGGCCAGGAACTCGTCGACGACGAACGGCTTCTCGACGACGCCCGCGAACCCGGCCGCGCGGCTTCGGCCCGACGTGCCGTCGATCGCCTCCGCGAGGGCCGCCGCGTCCGCGGTGAACATGAGCACCGGCAGGTCGGGATGGGCCCGCCGGATCGCGATGGCGTCGTCCCACGAGCGCTCCTGGCCTTGGGGCACCAGCTCGCCATCGAGGATCACGCATCTGGGCCGCCAGCGGTCCACCGCGGCCGCGATGTCGTCGTGGTCCGCGATGGTCACGGGGTGGTAACCGGCTCCCCCGAGCAGGCCGCTCACCAGCCGGCTCAGCTCGCGGTCATCCTCGACCAGGAGCACTGTCGGCAGCCCCAGCGGCCCCCCGGGGCTCCCCGCGATGCCCTGCGCCGTCAGTGCCAGCTCCCTCATGACCCGGTCGTACCCCTCTGCCCCTCGCTCACCGCTAGATGCTGGCCGAGGCCGCACCCCTCCGCATGACCGCGCGGTCATGGGCTGGAGGGTCTCTTGCCGCCCGAGGCTACGGAGGGTCATGTGGCGCCCTCATGACGATTCCGTCATCCCGAATGTTGTCCGACGAGACATGTGTAGCCAGGATGGACCGGTGTCAGCCTGGGCCGGTACCGCTAGGTCGAGCGTGCGACTCGCAGCAGGGCGAGGCGGTGTCGGGTATCGCGCAGGATCGCGCCGGCGGTCAGCGCGAGGCCGACGACAGCGGCCAGGATCAGTCCGGCGTCGCCCATCCCGCCCGCTCCTACTGACCGGTCGGACGCGGCCCGGTGCGCCGGCCGGTCACGGCCCGGACCACCGCTACTACGAGCGCGCCGAGCAGGAGGAAGAACAGGACGGCAAGCACCGCGGCCACTTCAAAGACTGGCGGGCCGGCGGGCTGCGCGAAGATCCCCTGGAACGGGCGCACGAGCGGGTCGGTGATCGCGTACACGAACGCGACGAGAGCCTGGTTCGCGTTCGCTCCGAAGAGCAGCAGCGCGAAACGGGCGAGCAGGACGGTCTCGACCACCGTCAGGGTAAGGGCGATAACGCGCGTGGCCGTCCAGATGGAGGTGTGACCGGGTGCGTCCCGCTGGACGTGGATGACCTCCGGTGTGCGAGTCGTCGTCGTGACGGTCGTGGGTGCGTCGGGACGCTCTGTCGTCACTGTCATGAGCGCAATGTGGGACCGGCGAGGTCAACGGTCATGACGCTCCCGTCACGCGGCGCACGGCCCCGGCCATCATGCTTCAGGCAGACCTTCGAGGATGACGGCCGGGTAAGGCCGCTGGTATGTTCGACCGAAGGGGAGCCTGACGACCGGGTCAGGTGACAAGAACGAAGGGGATCGGATCGTGGACCGTGACTTCGTAAAGACCGGCGTGCGCGGCCTCGACGCGATCCTGGCTGGCGGCATCCCGCGGCGGAACATCGTGCTCGTCGAGGGCGCGATCGGATCCGGAAAGACGACGCTCGGGGTCGAGTTCGTCTACCGGGGTGCCAGCGAATTCGGCGAGCCGGGCATCATCGTGCTGTTCGAGACCTCCCCAGAGAAGCTCATTCGCGACGCGGCTGGATTCGGCTGCGACCTTCCGAGCCTAGAGCGCGACGGCCGGCTGCGGGTCATCTTCACCACCCGCGCGGTCTTCCGGCAGGAGCTGCAGCAGCCCGACAGCCTCCTCCTCGAGCAGGCCGCGAAGATGGGCGCCCGGCGCATCTTCGTTGACGGCGTTACCGGCCTCGGCACGGGCGCTCCGGAGCCGCGCGAGGCCTTCCACGTCCTCATCGAGGGTCTCCAGCGGCAGGACCTTACGACGATGCTGGCCCTGGAGGCGTCGGAGATGCAGCCCAGGGCCGCGTCGACGCCGGAGGAGTCCGTTGCCGACACGGTAATCCGCCTGCGCATCGAGGAGATCGGCCGCTCCTCGGCCCGGTCCCTCGAGATCGTCAAGTCGCGCGGGCACGATTACCAGATGGGCCGTCACTCCTTCCGGATCGTCGATGGACAGGGCATCGAGGTGTACCGGAGGGTCCAGGCGCCGCGGGCGCGCAGCCGAGACCGCGCCGCGGCTTACGACACGACGACGCGCGTCACGAGCGGCGTCCCGGGACTCGTCGATGTCGTGAACGGCGGGTACTTCCCCGGCAGCACTACCGTCGTGGCCGGCGTATCGGGGGTCGGCAAGAGCGTCATGGGCCTGCACTTCATCGCCGAAGGCGCCCGGCGTGGCGAGCGGTCACTCATGCTGACGCTCGACGAGCAGGTCCCCCAGGTGCTCCGGAACGCGAGCGTCGTCGGACTCGACCTCGAGCCGGCGATCGAGCGCGGCCTGGTCCGCCTCGTTTACGACCCGCCCCAGGAGATCGAGGTCGATCACCACTTCCACACGATCGAGGAGATCATCGAGGAGTTCAAGCCGGTCCGGGTCGTGATCGACAGCCTGTCCACGTACGGCTCCGCGCTCGGCACCTCCGGCCGCCTGTTCCGTGACTTCTTCCACGCGCTGATCGCACTCATGAAGGAGCACCAGATCGCGGCGGTCTACAACCATGAGAACCCCGAGATGTTCGGGATGTCGTCGATGATGGGCGACTTCGCGATGAGCTCTCTTGTGGACAACATCGTTCTGCTGAACTGGGTGGAGCTTGGAGATGAGTTCCGGCTCGGCCTGACCGTCGCGAAGATGCGGGCGAACCCGTGCGATCACGTGACGTACGAGTGCGAGGTGCGCGACGGCCACGGGATGCGCGTCCTGCCCCGGTCGCTCAAGGTCCCCGCGGCGCAGTCGTTCGCCGCCTACCGAGGGCTGGTGTCGCGCGGTCCGACGCGTCAGACGGGCGCCGTCGCGTCCGGAGGCGACGAATAGCGGTCGGGCCGGGCGTCCGCCATGGCCTGTTCGACGTCGGCACCTGGCTGCCGGCGCTCGAGAAGTTCGGTGCCGTGACGCACCTGACGGTGACGGTCTACGCGCAGGACGGGATCGTCTGCGGGCCGGTGCATTCGACGCCGCTGTTCGAGCTGTTCAGGCGGCACGGGTACGAGCCGGGCATCCTCGGCGAGTGCGCCCGCCGCTGCCTGGCGCAGGCCGTCGATCGGCCGGCCGTGGTGGTGGTCCCCCAGTACGGCCTGGCCGTTGTCGGGACTTCCCTCGTGTTGGACGGCGAGGTCGTGGGCGCGGCGGTCGCGGGTTACGCGCTCGTGGACTTCGTCCGGTCGGCGGCGATCGACCAGCTCGCGCGAGAGGCCGGCGTGCCGGTCGGCGATCTCTGGGAGATCGCGCGCACGTTCCAGCCGATGCCCGAGCGCCGTCTCATGGAGCAGGGCGACCTGCTCCAGGTGCTCGGGGACGCGGTGCTGCGCGAAAGCTCGCGGACGAGGCGGTCCGAGGCGATGGTCACGGAGCTCACGGACGAGTCGGTGGCGAGGGACGACTTTCTCGCGGTCCTCTCCCATGAGCTACGCACGCCGCTGACCCCGATCCGTGCCTGGGCCCGGATCCTGAGGCTCGGAGGCGCTGACAGTCGGACCCAGCGCGCCGCGGAGGTCATCGAGCGGAACGCGCTGCTCCAGACGCGGCTGGTGGACGACCTCATCGAGCTGAATCGGGCGAATCGGGGGAAGCTGACGCTCCACCCGACGCCCCGTGACCTGAACGAGCTGCTCGGGTCGGCGCTGGAAGCGATCCGCGAGGACGCCCGGGAGAAGGGGATCGCGCTGGAGGTGGTGGAGGCGGGAGAGCCGCTCCTAGCGCATGCGGACGGCGACCGTGTCGAGCAGATCTTCCGCAACGTCCTCACGAACGCCGTCCGGTTCACCCCGAAGGGTGGCCGTATCTCGGTCCTGGTGACGAGGGACGCCGACGCGGCGACCGTGCGCGTCCGGGACACCGGCGAGGGCATCGCCCCCGAGTTCCTGTCTCATGCCTTCGAGCCATTCCGGCAGGAGGAGCGCGGCACGCGTCGCCGACATTCGGGGCTCGGCATCGGGCTAGCGCTCGTCAAGCAGCTGACCGAGCTCCACGGCGGTCGCGTGACGCTCGCGAGCGAGGGCGTCGGCTCCGGCACCGAGGTGACCATCCGGCTCCCGCTTCTCACCGGTGTCCCGGACGCGCCCGTCGCTCCCTTCGCTGAGCCTGCGCCGGACCTGACGGGCGTGCGGCTGCTCCTCATCGATGACGCCGCGGACACCCGTGAAGCCGTGCGGATGCTGCTGGAGGACCTGGGGGCCGAGGTGCACGTCGCGCGCGACGGTGTCGAGGCGCTCGACCTGGCGAGGAGTACCGATCTGGATGTCGTGCTCTGCGATCTGCGGATGCCGCGCATGGACGGCTACGAGTTCATCCGGGCGCTTCGCATGGGATCCGAGCCAGGCCCGGCCGTCATCGCCATGTCGGGTTTCGCGAGCAGCGCGGACCACTTGCGGACGGAGGCGGCCGGATTCGACGGACACGTGGACAAGCCGTTCGACGAGCGTCGCCTCTCTGCCGCGATCGAGGCCGCGATCGCCCGCCGGTCTCGCGGTAGAGCTAGTCCTTCGGAAGCTCCTCGACCGTCCTGAACCGGTAGCCGGCGCCTGGCACGGTCTCGATGTAACGCGGTTTGTGCCAGTCGTCCTGGAGCTTGGCGCGGAGCGAGCGCACATGGCGGTCCACGACGTTGCTCTCGGTCGCGAAGTCGCTGCCCCACAGCGCGTCGAGGATCTGCTCTCGAGTCAGCACCGTCCCGGCGTTCGCGGCGAGCAGATAGAGGAGTGCCTGCTCCAGTGAAGTGAGGTGGAGCTCGGACGCGCCCGCATGGACCTTGCGGTTCAGCACGTCCATCTCGAGGTCACCGATCCGCAACCGCGGGACCACGCCTCCGGCCCCGCCGTGCACCCGCCTGACGACCGCGTGCGCGCGCGCGATCAGGTCCTCCGCCACGAAGGGGAGCCCGATGTAGTCGTCGGCGCCCCGCTCGAAGGCGTCGAGCTTGCCACGAAGGTCGCCTCGGCGAGTGAGCACGATGGCGGCCATCCGCTCCTGCGCGCGCACATCGTCGATCAGCCCCATCGCGAGGCCGCCCTCGAGATCGACGTCCACGAGCACGAGGTGGGGCCGCCACTCGTCGATCGCCGCGCGAGCGGCAGCCACGGTGCCGGCCGACCTCCGGACGTAGCTCACGTGGCGGAGGGTCAGGTCTACCGCCTTGGCGACAGCCGCATCGCCGATGACGAGCAGTACGCGGATCTCAGGTTCCATGATCGCGCTCGATTAGTACCCTCAGCAGGTACCAGGCCGAAACTGGCTTTGTGGCTAGTACTCTTTCGGGCACCTAGCGGGGGGAAAATTATGCTGGCGCGCCAGTTGAGCAGCTCGCAGGGTGACTCGCCAAGATTGACCGCGCGTCAGCTCGAAGTCCTCGAGCTGGTGGCGCGCGGCCGTTCGAACCGGGAGATCGCGTCGCTCCTGAACGTCAGCGAGAACGGGGTCAAGGCGCACATCGCGCGACTGCTCGTGAAGTTCGGCGTGCCCAACCGGGCCGCGCTGGTGCGCGTTGCCCTACCTGAAGCCCGCACGACCGGCGGGTCCGTTGGGGAGATCTACGGCCTGCTGCATAGCACGCTCAGCGAGGTCATCGGACGGACGGCGACCGAGGCGCTGATGCGCCGTGCCCTCCGCCGCGCGAGCTCGCAGGATCCCGAGCTCGGTGCGCTGGTGCGAAAGAGCGCTGCGGGCGATGGTCCGGTCCAGTGGTGGAACGATGAGCGGCGCGGCATGAGTCATCTCGGCGCGGTCATGCGTGAGCTCTGGCCCCTCCTCATCGAGATCACGGGTCCGGTCGTCGTCGCTCGGCTCGAGCGCCGCGGCCTTGGTCCGGACGACGCGCCGCGCAGGCGAGGAGGGACATGAGCCTCCACTCGGACCGTGCCGAGCTTCGGCGGCTCTCGACCGGGAGCGCGCGGCTCGACGCCATCCTGGGCGGCGGTCTGCCCGAGCGGTCCCTCTCCGTGATCGCCGGGCCACCGGGCGTCGGCAAGACCGTGTTCGCGCTCCAGCTCCTCTTCCATTTCGCTCGTCAGAACAAGCGGGCCGTGTTCTTCACGACGCTCTCGGAGCCCTCTCTCAAGCTCATCCGGTACATGCAGCAGTTCGCCTTCTTCGACGCCGACCTGTTGGACGAGCGGGTGACATTCATCGACCTGGGGTCCGCGCTCCTCGATGAAGGGCCCGAGCGGGCGCTGGAGATCATGGGGCAGCACGTCGAGCAGTACGAGAGCGAGTTCGTCGTGATCGACAGCTTCAAGGCGATCCACGACCTTCTTCCGGCGGACGGCGCCCTGAGCCGGCGAGTGGTCTACGAGCTCGCGGTCTGGCTCGCGGCATGGGGAGCGACGACCGTGCTCGTTGGCGAGTACGGCCCTGACGACATCTCGCGACTCCCTGAATTCGCGATCGCCGACGGGATCATCCGGCTCGCGAGCGAGCGTCATGAGCTCACATCGTTCCGCCAGATCGAGATCCTCAAGATGCGCGGCGCGGACTACCTCACGGGACTGCACTTCTTCGAGATGAGCCACGAGGGGCTCACCTTCTTCCCGCGCGTCCGAGCGCCCGACTACAGGGGCGATGGCGGGATCATCGTGGCCCGCGAGCGCGTCACGACGGGGCTCGCGGAGCTGGACGCGATGTTCGGGGGCGGGCCGCTGCGGTCGAGCACGACGCTCGTCGAAGGCGGCACCGGCACGGGAAAGACGCTGCTCGGCCTGCTGTTCCTTCTCGCGGGCATCGAGCGGGGCGAGCCCGGAGTGCACCTCGGCCTCGAAGAGACGCCCGACCAGCTGCGCGGCCTGGGCGCCACGCTCGGCTGGGATCTCGTGCAAGCCGAGGCGAGCGGGCATCTGCGCCTCAGCTACACGTCCCCGGTCGAGCTCTCGACGGATCGCTACCTCGATCAGGCACGCCAGCAGGTCGCCGACCTCGGCGCACGCCGGGTCGTCCTCGACGGTCTCTCGAGCCTCGCGCTGAGCGTGCCGTCGGAGCGACGCTTCAAGGAGCTCGTCTATGCCTCGACCAAGCACTTCCGCGGCACCGGCGCGACGGTCTACATGACGCTCGAGCTCGAGGAGGCTCTGGGCTCGGGCAATCTCAGTGGGCGCGCCATCTCGTCCCTCGCGGACAACGTGATCCTGCTGCGCCACCTCGAGCTCAGGGACCGTCTCGAGCGCGCGGTCCTCGTGCTCAAGGCGCGAGGCACCGGTCACGAGAGCGGGGTCCGGCACTTCTTGATCGATGCCACGGGGCCTCACATCGGCGGTCCGTTCGCCGAGATCCGCGGCGGGT
>JBOGTE010000101.1:0-7968 GCA_050692015.1 Candidatus Limnocylindria bacterium | reverse complement strand
CAGCGACCTGGCGTCCGGCGGCCGGCATCTCGAGGTTCGCGCGCGAATGGTCGTGAACGCCACCGGCCCCTGGCTGGACATACAGAGCGCCGAGGTACGCGCGGACGCGCGTCCGCTCCTGCGGCTGACCAAGGGCGTGCACCTGGTGACACCGCGCACGACGCGGCAAGCGCACGTGCTGTTCGCCCGGAGTGACGGCCGCCTGTTCTTCGTGATCCCGTGGCTGGGCTACAGCCTCATCGGGACGACCGACACCGACCTCAATGGGGACCCCGCAGACGCGAGGGCCGACGCCGACGACGTCGCCTACCTCGTGGCCGAAGCGAAGCGCGCATTCCCAGAGGCGTCCTTCGAGCGGATCCACTACACGTGGGCGGGCGTCCGGGCGCTGGTGCGTCGCGAGGGCGTGAAGGAGGGCGACGTCTCACGACAGCACGCGCTCTTCGACCACGAAGCGCGCGAAGGTGTCGCCGGCCTGCTCTCGATCGTCGGCGGGAAGATCACCGCCTACCGGTCCATCGCGGAGGACGCCGTCGACCTGATCGGGCGCAAGCTGGGCCGCCGGGTCGAATGTGAGACGCATCGCCGGCGCCTGCCCGGCGGTCACCTCGACTCGCTCGCGGCCTACGTCGAGCGAGAGCTCTCGCCCAGGGCGAACGCGCTGGGGCTGGACCCGGCCTCGGCTGGAAACCTCGGTCGCGTCTACGGCTCGCTCGCCCATGGCGTGCTCGACCTCGTCGAGCGGGAGCCCGCCCTGGGCCGGCCGCTCTGCCCGCATCACGGCACCATCACGGCCCAGCTGGTCTGGGCCATAGAGCGCGAGTGGGCGGTCACCCTCGGGGACGCGCTGCTGCGGCGGACCATGCTCGGCCTTGAGGCCTGCCAGGCCCTGGAGTGCGCGGACCTCGTGGCGGAGCGCATGGGCGACCTCCTCGGATGGGACGCGACGCAGCGGGCCGCCCAGGCCGCGGCGTACCGCGAGGAGGTGGCGCCGATGCGGCGGTCGAGCGTCGAAGCTTCCGGCCATCCCGCCGAGTCGGCCGCGGCGGCCGGCCGCTCGTGAGCCGCGAGCGCGTCGTCCTGGCGCTGGACCAGGGCACCACCGGCTCGGCCGCGCTCGTGATCGACGCCGGTGGGCGGGTGATCGCCGCCGCCGACCGGGAGATCCGGCAGCACTACCCCTCGCCGGGCTGGGTCGAGCACGGCCCGGAGGAGATCTTCGCCGCGACGGTCGCCGTGGGCCGCGAGGCCCTGGCGGCCGCGGGCGTGGAAGCGGAGCGCGTCGCGGCCATCGGCATCGCGAACCAGCGCGAGACCACGGTCGTGTGGGACCGCCTGACGGGCGCACCGATCCACCCCGCCGTCGTCTGGCAGAGCCGCGCCAGCGCGGAGATCTGCGAGCGCCTCCGGGCCGACGGACGCGAGCCCCTGGTGCGCGAGCGCACGGGTCTCGTCATCGACGCGTACTTCTCGGGGACGAAGGTGCGCTGGCTGCTCGATCGCGTCGCCGGCGCGCAGGCGCGGGCGGAAGCGGGCGAGCTGCTGTTCGGGACGATAGACGCGTGGCTCGTCTGGAAGCTCACCGGCGGACGGGCTCACGTGACCGACGCGACGAACGCCTCGCGCACGATGCTGTTCGACATCGCCCGGCTCGAGTGGGACGACGAGCTCCTCACGATGCTCGACGTGCCTCGGGCCATGCTGCCGCTGGTGCGGCCGAGCAGCGCGGTGTACGCCGAGACGGACGCCTCGACTTTCGGTGCGCCCATCCCCATCGGCGGCATGGCCGGCGACCAGCAGGCCGCCCTCTTCGGGCAGGCCTGCTTCGCCGAGCGTCAGGCGAAGAACACGTACGGGACCGGGTGCTTCGTCCTGGTGAACACCGGTCGCCATCTCCAGCGCTCCGCGGAGGGCCTGCTGTCCACGGTCGCCTGGGACCTGGGCGACGGTCCGCGCTACGCCCTCGAGGGCAGCGCGTTCGTCACGGGCGCGGCGGTCCAGTGGCTTCGCGACGGGCTCGGCATCATCCGGGACGCGCGCGAGACGGAAGCGCTGGCGACGGCGGTGCCCGACAACGGCGGCGTGTACTTCGTGCCGGCGTTCGTCGGCCTCGGGGCGCCCCACTGGGACATGTACGCGCGCGGCTCCATCGTTGGCCTGACCGGCGGATCCGGGCGCGAGCACCTCGTGCGAGCGACGCTCGAGAGCATCGCCTACCAGACGCGCGACCTCGTGGGTGCGATGCGACGGGCGGGCGAGGACGTCGGCGTGCTGAGGGTGGACGGCGGCGGTACGGCCAACGCCTTCCTTATGCAGTTCCAGGCGGACATCCTCGGGATCCCGGTGCAGGTCGCGGCGACCCAGGAGACCACCGCGCTCGGGGCCGCCTACCTCGCGGGTCTCGCGGTGGGCCTCTGGCCCGGCCTCGACGACCTGGCCGGGCGATGGCGCGCTGTACGCACCTTCGAGCCCCGCATGCCGAACGACCGGCGGGAGCAGCTCTACGCCGACTGGTCCAGGGCGGTCGAGCGAGCCAGGGGCTGGGCCGCGCGCTGATCCACCGCCCACGCTAGGGGCGCACCGCGAATGCGTCGTGCGATGCGTTCGGCTCACGCGGTCTGGGTGTGGTCCGATACAGACGGTGACACGAGGATGCGGGAGGCTGTGCACGTGACGATCGCCGAAGCGAGGCCCCGGACCGCCGCGGCGGAGACCGACTGGGGCGGGTACGGCGCCTTCACCGGCGCCAGCCTCATCTGGGGCTCGACCTTCCTCTTCATCGCCATCAGCAACGAGATCGTCGCGCCGCTCTGGGGCGCGACCCTGCGCCTGGCCATCGCGTCAGTGGGCCTCGTCGCGGTCGCGCTCCTCACCCGCGCCCACTTCCCGCGCGGGGCCGCGCTCCGCGATGTCGCGCTCTACGGCTTCTTCCAGTTCGGCGTGAACCTGGCGCTCCTCTACTGGGGCGAGCAGACCGTGCCGAGCGGGATGACGGCCGTCGTCTTCGCCACGGCGCCGCTCCAGACGGCGCTCTTCGCGCGCCTCCTTCGGATCGAAGCCATCGACGCCGTGAAGGTCGCCGCGGCGGTCGCCGCCGTCGCGGGCGTGGCGGTCATCTTCGCCGGCCAGCTGGATGCGGGCGTCCCACTGGCCGGGCTCGTCGCCGTGTTCCTCGCGGCGACGACGGCGGCCTTCGGGAGCGTGCTGCTGCGCCGCGCCGGCCGGCAGTCGCCGTGGGCGGTGAACGCGGTCGGGGCGCCCATCGGCATGGCCATCTGCCTCGGCGCCAGCGCCCTCCTCGGCGAGCGCTGGGTCCTGCCGGCGACGGCCGGCGACTGGATGCCGATCGTGTACCTGGCGGTCTTCGGGTCCCTCGGGGCCTTCGTCCTCTATGCCTGGCTGCTGGGGCGGTGGGGACCGACGAACGCCTCCTTCATCGGCGTGGTGGTCCCGATCATCGCGCTGGCGCTGGGCGCGGCGTTCCGCGCGGAGTTCCCGCCGCTGATCTCGTACCTCGGCGCGGCCATCGTCATCGCCGCGGTGGTGGCCGCACTCACGAGGTCGCGCTCGGCCCACTGACCGCGGACACGACCTCCTCGGCGAACTGCTGCCACTGCTCGACCAGCTCCTCCTCCGTCTCGACGGTGAACGCCAGCGCCGCGCAGTGGTCCACCCCCGCCTCGGCTAGCTCCGCGACCCTCTCGAGCACCGACTCCCTGTCGCCCACCAGGTTGGAGGCCGTCATGAGCGAAAGATCCCGTCCGGTCCTGTCGCGCTCGCGGCGATGGCCGACCAGGCGGCTGGCCTCGTACCGCCGGACCGCCTCCTCGTGCCGCGGGCCGATCGTCGCGCTCAGCTCGGGCGCGACCTCGATCGAGCCCGGCTCGCGGCCCGCCGCCGCGGTGCGCTCGCGGAGGTGGGCGGTCCACTCGCGCAGCTGCTCTATCGGACGCCAGCCCGGCATCCAGCCCTGGCCCCAGCGGGCGGCCCGCTGGATGGCCAGCGTGGTGTGCCCGCCTATGAAGCCCGGCAGCGGCCGCTGCACGGTCGGAGGGCCCAGCTCGACCGACTCGAAGTGGACCGCGCGGCCCTTGTACGAGCCCCGGCCCGTGTCGAGAAGCAGCCGCAGGGCCTCGAGCGTCTCCTTGAAGACGACGCTCCGTCCAAGCGGCGCGGCGCCCGGGCGGACCGAGGAGAGCTCCTCCTCGAAGGCGCCGGTGCCCACGCCGAGCGTCAGGCGTCCGTTCGACAGTGCATCGACCGTCGCGGCCTGCTTCGCCAGCGCCACCGGGTCGCGCAGCGGAAGGTTGAGCACCGCGGTGCCCAGCCTGATGCGCTGGGTGGTGGCCGCGACGTGAGCGAGGACGGTGAGCGGCTCGTAGTAGCTGGGCGTTGCCTGGTCCGAGTCCCTCATGAACTCCGGCGTGACGAGATGGTCGTTGGCCCAGACGCCGTCGTACCCGAGGTCCTCCGCCACGTGCGCCAGCCGGGTGAAGAGCCCGGCATCGCGGACCATCCCGACCGGATAGCCGAGTCCCTCGTACGAGGTCGGGAGCGCGACGCTGAACTTCACCGCTCTAGCCGCAGAAGCGGCTGAACCCCACGGGGAGCGCGCGGACCTCGCGCTCCAGGCGCTCGAGCATCGGGCCGACCTCGGCGAACCGCTTCTCGCGCTCGGCCAGGCTGCCCCAGATCCCGTCCACCAGGCGCTGCGCGTCGGCGCGGATGCGGGCCGCGTCGACGCTGACGACCCGCCCTTCGCGCACCACGGCGCGTCCGTCGACGAGCACCGTGTCCACCGATCGTCCCAGCTCCGCGTAGACCAGCTGGTTCGCGACCTGGTCCTTCGGCGCGATCCGCAGCTCGCCGGTGCGCAGCAGGACGACGTCGGCGCGGTAGCCCGGCGCGAGGCGCCCCACGCGCTGCTGGAGGGCGCGCGCGCCGCCGTCCCAGCACATGCGCAGCGTCTGCATGGCGGTCGGCCAGCGCTCGCGGGTCACGGCGGGGCGCTGCACGATGGCCGCCGTCTTCAGGGTCTCGAACATGTTCTGGCTGTCGTTGCTGCTCGCGCCGTCCGTCCCGAGGGCGACGGGGACCCCAGCCGCCAGGAGCGCCGGCACGGGGGCGATGCCGGCCCCGAGCTTGAGGTTGCTCACCGGGTTGTGCACCACGGTGGTGCCCGACGCGGCGAGGATCTCGATCTCGCGGTCGTCGAGCCAGATCGCGTGCGCGAACGACGTCCACGGCTCCAGGCCGCCGATGCGCCGGAGGAACTCGACGGTCGAGCCGCCGTAGCGCTCGCTCGCGAGCGGGACCTGCGACTTCGCCGAGAGCAGGTGCGTGTGGAGCGCCACCCCACATTTCCGGGCGAGGGCGATCGACGCCTCGAACAGCTCCACCGAGCAGCGCGGGAGGGACGAGGGCCCCAGCATCGGCCTGAGAAGCGGGTGCTTCCCGCTCCAGCGCTCCAGGTACGGCTCGATCCGGCCGAGGAGCTCGGGCACCGCGGCGGTCCGCTTGTCGGGCCGCTCCTCGCCGATGACGTGAAGCGGCAGCGAGCCGAAGAAGTCGAGGTCGCTGTACTGGGCCGCGACGTTGGCCCGCATCCCGACGTCCGCGTACGCGGACATGACCCGGTCCATGCCCTCGTCGAACCAGCGCTGGTCGCAGCGCGGGCAGTCCAGGACCGACGTCGTCCCCGTCTCGAGCATCTCGAGCGCGCCGACCATGGTCGAGAGGTAGAGATCGTCCGGCGCCAGGGTGGCGCCGGCCCCGCCGTAGCTCGCGACCACCATCCAGGCGTCGAGCGGGAGCGCGTCGCAGAGGCCCTTCTCGATCGACTGATTCGAGTGCGTGTGCGCGTTGATGAGGCCCGGGATGACGACCCGTCCGCTCGCGTCGATCACCTCCGCGCCCGGCGCGTCGATGCCGGGGCCGGCGCGCGCGATCGCGCCGTCCTCGATCAGCAGGTCCCCCACCTCGAACGGGCGCTCCGTGTCGAAGAGGTACCCGCCGCGTATCAGGGTCGGGCGCTCAACCGCCATCCGAGAGCCTCTTCTGGAACGCGGCGCGGTCCTCGGCTTGCGACGACGAGCCCGGACCCGCTGGGTACTGGAAGCCCTCGGCCTCGACGCGGAGGGCGGCGAGTCCGAGGTCCTTCCGCGAAAGCAGCTCGTCAAGCACCTTCCCCGCCTCCGCCTCGTCGCTCGCCTCGCCGGCCCAGGGCCAGCCCGCGCCCTTCGCGAGGGCGCCGAACGAGATGCCCGCAGCTCCCGGCAGCGGCTGCCCGCCCCCCGTCTCGTAGCGGTCGTTCGTGAAGACCGCGACGCGCAGGTTGGGCGGCCTGGCGCCGGCGATCGTGATGAGGACCCCCAGGTTCATGGCCAGGTCCCCGTCGCCTTCGAGGAGGACCACGCGGCGGTCGGGCCGCGCGAGGGCGAGGCCGAGGGCTAGCGCGGGCGCGGTCCCCATCGGGTCCGAGGCGAAGTACGTGAGGTGAGGCGCGGCCTGCGCGCGCCACGCGCTGCCGGTCGATCCGAGGCTGACCACCACGACGTCCTCCCCTCCGAGACGCTCGCGCACCAGCGCGGCCGCCGCCTGCCTTCGCATCAGGACCTCCCCGCCTCGCCGAGCAGCGCCGCGCGCCGCAGGAGCACGACCACGGGACGGCGGACGAGGGTCGCCTGGCGCACGGCGTCCTCGACGATCCCGACCTGCTCGATGCGATCGACGAGGTGGTACGGCAGCTGGAGGGCCGCGAGCACCGGCTCGGTCACCGCGCCCTTGTACATCTGGTAGTAGAAGGTGTCCTCGTACGAGCCCCGGTAGACCGCGAGGACCACGAACGGCAGCTGGTGGTGCAGGCCGTAGCCGGCGAGCGCGTTGGCGGACAGGAGCAGTCCCGCGTTCTGGCAGACCAGGACCGCGAGCTTCCCGCCGAGCGACGCGCCGGCGCAGATCCCCACGCCGTCGTCCTCGCGCGTCACCCGCACGTGGCGGATGGCCTTCTCCGCGTCGATCCGGTCGATGAGCGGCGAGATCCAGCTGTCCGGCAGGCTCGCCGCGATCGTGACGCCTGCCGCCGTCAGCCTGCCGACGATGAGCTCGGCGTTCCGCTCCGCTTCGCTCATGAGGCGCAGTACCGGACCACCACGTCGGCCCAGGCCCGGGCGGCCGCGAGCAGCTCGTCCATGGCGACGATCTCGATACGCGGGTCGGTGGCGTCGCGCCTCACGTACGCGCCCATCCTGACGGTCAGGATGCCGGCGGCCATCAGTACGCCGCCGTCGGTCGCTCCCGTCCACCCGCTGACCGCCGCGGGATCGCCGCCCACCTGCGTCCGCCACGCGTCGCGTCCCAGGCGCACGATCTCGCTCGACGGGTCGGTCGTCCCGCCGGGCGCGGACGCGTATACCTCGACCTCGACGGTCGGCGCGTCGGGCAGGGATCCGAGGCGCGGTCGCAGGTGCGCCTCCAGCTCGCCCGCGACGCGCGCGGGGTCCTCCCGCGGCGGCAGCACCGTGTACACGAATACCTCCAGGAGACCGGGGATGAGGTCGGCCTTCTCGGGTGAGCCGCCGCGCACCGCGCCGATGGCGATCTCGCTTCCGAGCTGCCCCGCCGGGGGATGCGCCGCGAGGTAGGCGTCGCGCCAGGACTCGATGCCGTCGAGCACCGCGCCGGCGTGCCGCACCAGCCCGCCCTCCGGCATGACCCTGGCGCGCACCAGCGCCGCCGTCCAGCGCGACCGCAGCCGCACGCGCAGGTACGCCGTCGCCGGCTCCTCATGGAGGACGCCGGGCGGGCCGCCCTTCACGTTCAGGACCGCGGCCGGGCGCCAGCCTCCCGCGAGGGCGTGATGGACGCCGCGTCCGAAGAGGGCGACGGGCGCCGGACCGTCGCTCGGCGCCGCCCGGTGCGTGCCGCCGGCGGCGAGCAGAAGCTCGACCCGGTGCGGGACCTCCGCGG
>JBOGTE010000100.1:0-8011 GCA_050692015.1 Candidatus Limnocylindria bacterium | reverse complement strand
AGCAGGCGCAGCGCGGCGCGGCGCGAGGCGATGTCGCGCCACCGCGGCGGCTCCCAGCGGCGCGCGAGGTGCCAGACCAGGAGCGGCAGCAGGGCGATCCCGGCGAAGACGTGGATGTTCAGCAGTGAGTAGGGGATGGGGCGGTCGAACGAGACGAGGCCCAGCGTCCACGCGAGGCCCAGCCCGACCGTGATCGCGAGCGCGACCGTCGCCGCGATCCCGGGTATCGCCGACGGCGCGATGCCGATCCGGATCCGGCGCGCCAGCGATGCCTGCGCCACGAGCTGCTTCCAGGGCAGGGCCAGGACGAGACCGACCCCGGCGACCCGGTGGAGCGCGTAGAGCGGCGTGGCCTGCGACTCGGGGATCGCCCAGGCGACGAGACCGGTGGCCAGGAGCGTGAGGACGGTCGCGAGCAGGAGCGCGTTCGTGAGCCGGCGACCCACCGCTCGGGGCTCCTATGCGCCCGGCGCGTCCACGTGCGCGGTCACTACGATGAGGATATGCCTCAGTTCGCGCGCGACGAGGCCGAGGCGCTCCTTCCCAAGGTCACGGCGTACCTCGAGGACATCCAGCGGCGCAAGGAAGCGTTCGACCGGCGGCCGACGGAGCCGCTGGCGGCGGAGATCCGCGCGCTGGTGGCGGCCGTGGCCGAGATGGGCGTGGAGGTGAAGGATCTGGACATCGGGCTCATCGACTTCCCAACAGTGCGCCGCGGTCGGCCCATCTACCTCTGCTGGAAACTGGGCGAGGGCGAGCGGATCACCTGGTGGCACGAGACGCACACCGGCTTCGCAGGCCGGCGCCCCATCGCCGAGCTCTACGAGAACTGAGCGGCGCTACCCGGCGCTACTTGTTGAAGTACACCTTGTTGATCTCCGTGTAGTTCTTCCACTTCTCGGGGACCGCGTCCTCAGGGAAGATCGCGCTCACGGGGCACACGGACTCGCAGGCGCCACAGTCAATGCACTCGTCCGGGTGGATGAAGTACATCTTGTCGGCGTCGGTGGCATAAATACAGTCAACGGGACACACGTCGAGGCATGAAGCGTCCTTCACGTCGATGCAGGGCTCGGTGATCACGTAGGTCATCTAGAACGACTCCCTCTACTCAGAGCGGCGAACATGGTCGGGCACTCTGACACTATCATCGCATTCCACCGCATGTCACAGGAGGTCGCCGAGTTCCCGTTCCCGAGCGACGTCACCGATGACGAGCGCGCCACCGCGCGCCGGGAGATCGCGAAGTACGCCAAGGTCCTCGGTGAGGAGCCGCGCGCCATCCGCTTCGAGGGGCGGTGGATCGGGCAGACCGGGCCCATCTGGCGCTTCCAGTACCTCCGTATGTACCAGCTGCACAAGGGTTACCTCATCGCCGGCCACGAGCTGCGCGAGGGCATCAAGGTCGCGCACGCCGACAGCGTCGAGGGCCTCTCCCGCTCATTCGAGAACGAGGGCGTCCAGGAGTTCGTCGAGGACGAGCTCAAGTTCCGCGGGGTGATCGGGAGCGAGCACGCCTCCACCACCTGAGCGCGACCCGGCCGGCCGCAGCCGCGAGCGCAAGGCGATTCGCGGCCCCAAGCGCCAGCCCCGGACAGGCGAGCCGGCGCGGGGCCGCTGCGATGAGGCGCCGCCGCCGGAGCTGCTCAAGGGGATCGAGGAGCTGAACGCCGGGCAGTTCTTCGAGCAGCACGAGACGCTGGAGCTGCTCTGGCGCGCTACGGACGCGCCCGTCCGCGCGCTCTACCACGGGATCCTGCAGGTCGGCGTCGGCCTCTACCACTGGTCGCGGCGGAACCACCACGGCGCCGCGGTCTTGCTCGCCGAGGGGGCCCGCCGCCTCGAGCCCTTCGCGCCGGAGTGCCAGCGCGTGGACGTCGCGTCGCTCATCCGCGACGCCGAGGCCCTCCGCGAGGAGCTCATCGGCCTCGGGCCAGAGCGGATGGGAGAGCGGTCGCTCGCGGGCGCGCTGGTGGTCCGCGTGCGCGGCTAGGAGCTGGCGGCGCCATCCGCGGCGGCGGGCGGCTCCGGCGCGGGAACGTCCACGGACGCGAGGGCGGGCTGATCCCAGCCGATGAGCGTGTGGGGCGGCAGGTTCAGGGCCTCGACGCCCCGCAGGTCCGGCAGCGCGCCCTTGAGAAGGCGCTCGATGCCGCTCTTCACCTGAAGCGACACGACCAGGCGGCTCGGACCCGGGCGGGTCAGCTCGACGCGCACCTGAGCGATCGAGTCCTCGACGCCCAGCAGCTCTACGCGCGCCCCGGAGCGCTCGAGGTACGGCGCCATCTCGGCGAGCTTGGCGCCCACGCGCTCCTTCAGGTCGGCCACTTGACGAGGATACGAGCGAGCGTCCGGCTCCGCCGGCGCGAGCGAGACCGCAAGCAGCGGAGCGTGCGCGGCGAAGCGGAGGCCGAAGGCGATAGCCGAGGCCCCCCGCCGACCGCGCGAAAAACAGGGCAGGATATGGCGGCCATGTGCTACCCGCCGACAGCGCGACCGCCCCTTCCGCCTGCGGACCTCGTGCGAACCGTGTCGGGCGGGGCGGGCGGGCGCGACGAGATCCTGACCAGCGAGGACGGCGCGCGCTTCCGCGCCTACGTGGCGCCGGCGGCGGACGGCGAGGCCGGGATGGTCATCTGCCCCGACGTCCGCGGGCTGCATCCGTTCTACGAGGAGCTGGCGGAGCGCTTCGCGTCGGCGGGCGTGCACGCCATCGCGTACGACTACTTCGGCCGCACGGCCGGCATCGAGCGGAGAGGCGACGACTTCGCCTACCAGGAGCACAACGCCAGGAACACGAACGCGCAGGTGCAGGCCGACCTGGCCACGGCGATCGGCCACCTGCGCGGGGCGAGCGAGGCCAGCAGCATCTTCGTCATGGGGTTCTGCAAGGGCGGCCGCGCCGCCTTCAACGCCTCGGCGGAGCAGCACGGCCTCGCCGGGGTCATCGGCTTCTACGGCTGGCCCGTCCCGCGGAACGACGACGACGCCGGCGCGCCCCTCAACAGCGTGGACCGGATGCGCGCCCCGGTCCTCGGGCTGTTCGGCGGCGCGGACCAGGCGATCCCGCAGGAGGCCATCGAGCGGTTCCGGAAGGCGCTGGCCGAGCGCTTCGTCCGCCACCACGTGGAGACCTACCCCGGCGCGCCGCACGGCTTCTTCGACCGCTCCGCCGCCGACCACAAGGCCGCGGCCGACGACGCCTGGCGCCGCATGCTCGGATTCGTCCGCACCGGGGAGCCGGCAGCCGTCGCGTAGTCCCGCTACGCGACCCGCTTCCGCCGGTTGCTGACGTAGTCCACCAGCACGTACTCGCCGAGCCTCTCCGGCTCGACGTAGAACGCGCGGCCGTGGTTGATCTTCGACATCTGGTCCACGAACTCCAGCAGGTAGTGGCCGCGCGCCAGCATGAACGTGTTGATGGTGATGCCCTCGCGCGTGCAGCGGACCACCTCGCGGAGCGTCACGTCGAACGTGCGCTTGGTGGGCGGGTAGGAGAACTTGGGGATAGGGTCGCCGGCCTCGAAGTGCGCGGTGGGCTCGCCGTCGGTGATCAGGATGATCTGCTTGTTCCTGCCGCGCGAGCGCGCCAGCAGCCCGCGCGCGGTCTCGAACGCGTGGTGCATGTTCGTGCCGTAGACGTACTCGTTCCAGCTGAGCCCCGGCAGGTCGGCGGGCTTGAGCACCTCCGCCAGGGAGGAGAACCCGATGATGTGCAGGTCGTCCTTGGGGAAGGTCGAGCGGATCAGCGAGTCCAGCGCCAACGTCACCTTCTTCGCCGCCAGGAAGCAGCCCCGGAAGAGCATGGAGCGCGAGACGTCCACCAGGATCGCGGTGGCCGACTGCGTGACCAGCTCGGTGCGGTAGACGTCGAAGTCGCTCGCCGCCACGCGGACGGGCGTGCCGGCGCCGGCCCTCATCACGGCGTTCCGCACCGTCCCGGGCAGGTCCAGGAGGAACGGGTCGCCGAACTCGTAGGTCTTCAGCTCGTCGGTGGGATCGCCGCCGCGGCCGCGGACCCTGGCGCGGTGCCCGCCGAACGCGTCCCGCTTCAGCGTCTTGAAGATCTCCTCGAGCGACCGCTGGCCGATCTTCCGGATCCCCCGCGGGGTCAGCTCGTACTTCGGTCCGTCCTTCCGGATGAGCCCCGCTTCCTCGAGGAGGCGCATGATCCGGCGGACGTCCTCGAGGGTCTGACGCGCCTTGCGTCCGGCCAGGCGCTCAACCTCCCCGGCGTCGATGTCAGCGAGGTCGCTCGGATCGCGGGCGGTCTCGAGCGCCTCCTCGATGTCCGAGATCCGGTCCATCTGGCGCATGAGCTCGAGGGCCTCGATCAGCGACACGGGCTCGTCTCCGCTCATCTCGTACTGGCGGCCGTCCATGGGCATCAGCTGGCCCAGCGTCTCGGCGAGCTCGCTCATGGCCTGCTGCATCCCTTCGTCCTGGAACGCACCCGCCAGCAGCTGCTCCAGCTGGTCACGCATCTCGCCCGGCATGCTCTGCCAGAGCGAGCGCATCGCCGCCATCCCGGCGGCCAGCTGCCGCAGCAGGTCGTCCCAGTCCGTGGCGCTGCCGGCGAGCTCCGGGTACTGGCGCTGGAACGCCTCGAAGTCGGGCTCGCCGCCCTGCATGCGCTCCTTGAGCGCGCGGTCGAGGTCCTTGACCATCCGCCGCGTCCGTTCGAGCTGCTCAGGCGTGAGACCGCGCAGCGAGTCGCGCATGTTCGAGAAGTACGAGCCGAGGACCTGCTCCTGGAGCATCCGCAGCAGGTCCTGATAGGCCTGCGCCGCCTTCGGCTCCACGAACTCGTACTCGCGCAGCTGCTGGATCGCACGGCCCACGTCGTCGGGCAGGGCGTCCAGCTTCGCCAGGCGCTCCTCCGCCATGCGGCGCATGGCCTCCTGCAGCTCGGGGGACGGCGCCTCGGCGGCGGCGCGCCGCTCCAGCCCCTCGCGCTCCAGGCGGGTGACCTCGTCCAGCTTCTGCCGGAGCTCTTCGAAGACCTTGCCGAGACCGTGCCTCTCCGCGCGCTTCGCGCGCGCCGCGCGCAGTCGCTCGATCAGGTCCTCGAGGCCCTCGAGGCGCTCGGGAATGCCCCACCGCGCCAAGCGCGACATGGCCTCCTCGAGATCGACGCCCGAGAGGAGCTCGTCCGACATGGCCGCGAGCAGCTCGTCCGCCTCCAGGTCGTCGAGACGCTGCGTCCCGTCCCAGTCGCGGTAACGCGCCTCCTCGAAGGCGCTCGGGAACGGGTTCTCCGTCACGCCCGGAAGGTGCTCCGGGACTCGCCGCGCTCCTTGTTGAGCTTCCGGTTCATGTGGAGGCCCTCGAGCACGAACTCGACGGCCGCGGCGACGGCGGCCTGGTCGCCGCGCGCTCCCAGCTTGGCGACCGCGCCCTTCATGCCCGGGATCTGCAGCGCCTGCTTCACGTACTCCTTGCTGGGCAGCGTCGCGGAGACGTGCATCGTCGCGCCGCGCTGGAACGCGCCGAGCAGCGCCTCGAGCTCGGCCAGGGCGAACGTCCGGTCGAACACGTTCTTGACCGCCTTGTGCACCAGCCGCTCGATCACGCGCTCCTCCGAGATCTCACCCACGGACTCGAGCTCGATCTTTCCCGCCGTGGACGCGATCACCGCCGGCAGGTCGCTGATGCGCGGCACGACGGAGGACTCGCCGAGCCGCAGCGCGCGCTTGAGCGCGTTCGAGACGAGGTTCTCGTAGTTGGCGATGGTGACCCGCACCGAGACGCCGCTGCGCTGCGAGATCTCGGGCGAGCGGCGGGCCAGGTGCGAGAGCTCCGCCAGGATCTCCTTCATGTAGGCGGGCATGGTGGTCGTCAGGCCCTCGTCGGCGTAGACCGCGCGCTCCTGCTCCATCACGGCGACCTCGGTCCCGATCTCGCGCGGGTAGTGCGTGCGGATCTGGGAGCCGAAGCGGTCCTTGAGCGGGGTGATGATGCGGCCGCGGTTCGTGTAGTCCTCCGGGTTGGCCGACGCGACGACGAAGAGGTCGAGCGGCAGGCGTACCTTGTACCCGCGGATCTGCACGTCGCGCTCCTCCATGACGTTGAGGAGCCCCACTTGGACGCGCTCCGCCAGGTCCGGCAGCTCGTTCAGCGTGAAGATCCCGCGATGGGTGCGCGGCAGGAGGCCGTAGTGGATGGTCAGCTCGTCCGAGAGATAGCGGCCCTCCGCGACCTTGATGGGATCGACCTCGCCGATCAGGTCGGCGATGGAGATGTCCGGCGTCGCCAGCTTCTCGCTGTAGCGCCGGTCCGGCGTAAGCCAGACCAGCTCGACGCCGTCGCCGTCGTTCGCCACGCGGTACCGGCACGCGGCGCAGATCGGCGCGAAGGGGTCGTCGCTGATCTCGCAGCCCGCGATCGCCGGGATGGCCGGGTCCAGGAGCGAGGTGAGCGAGCGGGCGATGCGGGTCTTCGCCTGGCCGCGCTCGCCGAGCAGGATGATGTCCTGGCCCGAGAGCACGGCGTTCTCGATCTGCGGGATGACCGTGGCCTCGAAGCCGACGATCCCCTCGAACAGCGGCCGTTCCTGGCCGAGCGCGCGGATGAGGTTGGAGCGCAGCTCCTCCTTGACGGTGCGGGTCCTGTAGCCGGACTCGCGGAGCGCGCCGATGGTCGTCGGTCGATCGGTCACTGCGTCGGATCCCCTCTCGGGCTCGCCCCGTACTCGCTTCGCTCGTCAGGCGTCGCTCGTCCGCCTGCGTCAGCTTCGCTGCCGCCGGCCGGCCTCGCTAGCCTGTAGCTCAGCAGGGCCTGGCGGACCTCCGCGATGCCGGTCACCCCGGCGCGAGGCAGCGCCGCCAGGAGGGCCTCGCGGCGCGCGAGCTCCGCACGCAGGCCCTCGACCGTCGCGGTAGGCCCGCTTCGGCGGCAGAGCAGCTCGAGCTGCGCGGCCTCGTCGTGCTCGTGCGCGTCGCGCGCGGGGTCCCAGGTCACCAGCGGCACCAGGCTGACGCCCTCCGCCCTCGGCACCAGCCGGTGCGCCGAGACGACGCGGCGCGCGAGGGCGCCGTGCGTGCCGGCGACAAGGTAGACCCGCATGACCAGTAGCAGGTCGATCAGCGCGAGGTCCTCGGCCTCCAGACCGAGCTCGCCGGTGAGCTGGGCCACGGCCTCTTCGGCGGTGTCGGCGTGAAGCGTCGAGCCGAGGGCGAAGCCCTTCCGGAGAGTGCGGAAGACACGGACGGCCTTGGGGCCCCAGAGGTACACGGGCAGGTGGCTCGAGAGCTCATTGGCGAGCAGAAGGGTCCGCTCCGGGTCGTGCTGCTTCACGTAGTCGAAGGTCTCGGCCCACCCGCGCACGTACACGCGGCGCACGTCGCTCGGCAGGAAGTCGAGGAACGCGGTGAGCGTCGTCGTCTTGCCGGAGTGGGGCGGCTCCGACGCGATGAGCATCGACCCGTGCGACCCCAGGACCATCCAGCAGAGCGCCGCGGTCCGCGCGTCGAAGTTCCCGGCGGCGAGCAGCTGGGACACGGACATCGGGACCGGCGGCTCCCAGTTCCAGCCCCACCACCCGATCGGCTCGTCGTAGTCGTCGGGCTGAAGCGGCCTCTCGCGGACCCGATACGCGCGCGCTGGCTCCATCGATCGAGGGTAACAGGGGACTATCCTCGCGCCCCTATGGATAGGGACAGATCGAGCGAGGATCCGGCTCCGCCGGTCGGAGCGAGTCGGGAAGTGACCGAGCGGAGCGAGGCGGCGAGGCACGGCGATGCGGAAGCGAGCCGGGCCGAGCGCGAAGAACGAGACAAGGACGATCCCGAGCGCCTCGCTGAAGAAGCACGCGCGCAGGTCGAGCGCATGAGCGCGGATCTGCGCAAGGCCAAGGTCCCCATCGAGACCGAGCCCCCGACGGCGTACCGGCCCTGATCCGCTTCGCCGGCGTCGCCGAGCTGGCCGACGCGCTGCGCGCGCGCCGCGTGAGCGCGGTCGAGCTGGCGACCGAGGCTCTGGAGCTCCTCGAGCGGGACGGACCGCGCTACAA
>JBOGTE010000099.1:0-8074 GCA_050692015.1 Candidatus Limnocylindria bacterium | reverse complement strand
TGCGTTCCCGCCGCGGAGGCGATCCGGCCGTCCACGTACACGGCGCAGTAGATCTCGCGCCGCAGGCGCTCCGCCGTGAAGTACGTGCGCGAGGCGTCGCCGTAGAGGTCGATCACGTCCGGCAGGTCCTCGGGCCCCAGGCGCGTGACCTCGTGCCCGACGCGCGGCCGGAACCGGGCCAGGTCCACGACCATGCGGTGCATGCGGTCGGCGCGCTCGAACCGGTAGGTCTGCTCGATCGCGAGGCGCGCGGCGGGCGGCGCCGCCACGATGAGCCGCGGCTCGCGGAGCTCCCGGAAGATCGCGGCCAGCCCCTCCGTCTCGCCCGTCGCGAAGCACGGGCGGAAAGGCAGGACCTCCACCAGGAGCGCCGCGGCGACGACGTCACGCTCCCGCCGCGCGACCCACCAGCGCGCGGTGTCCACGTTCGCGTGGTCGAGGTCGGCCAGGGCGTATGCGGACAGGAGGCGGTCGCGCTGGAAGAACGCGCGGACCTCGGCCTGGGGAGCGCGTTCATCGACGCGAGTGGCTGGTACGAGCGGCGCCGCGGTCATCCGTCCTCCACCGGTCGCCACCCCGATCGGCCGAGGCTGCTTCGCTGTCTCGACCTCCGGGGGCCCCGGATACGGGGACTGGGCGGGCCTCCGCCGTCCCGGATCGTCCGCTCAGTTTAGCGGTCTGGTGTTACATGCCCGAGCCGACGGCAGACTGGGCCCCAGGGTGACCCGGCCGATGCGGATCGCTGCCCACCGCGGCCTGCACACCACCTTCCCCGAGAACAGCCTCGCCGCGTTCGAGGCCGCGGTGCGCGCGGGGGCCGACGCCATCGAGCTGGACGTGCGGCTCAGCCGCGACGGCGTGCCGATGGTGACCCACGACGTCGAGTGCCGGCGGTCGCTCGGGCTCGGCTGGCACGTCTTCGAGCACGACGCGGGCGAGCTGGCGGCGCGGCCGCTCGTCGGGTCGCCGCCGGACGCGCCGCTCTACATCCCGAGGCTCGACGAGGTGCTGGACACCTTCGCCGGGGGCATCGGCGTGGAGATCGAGCTCAAGGACCCTATGCCCGAGCTGGGACCGGCCGTCGCGCGGTCTCTCGAGCCGCACCGTGCGCACTGGCCGTCGGTCGAGGTGACCTCGTTCGAGCCCGCCTCGCTGCTCGTCCTGTCCCGGGCGCTGCCGGCCCAGATCGCGACCTGCCTGCTGCTCGCCCCGCCGGAGCCCTGGGTGACGCCGCGGATCCTGGCCCACCTGGCCGCCGGGAAGGCGCGCCTGGCGGGCGCCGGGGCCGTCCACCTTCATTCCTCGCAGCTCGACCCGGAGGCACTGGCGTCCCTCAGGGCCGGCGGTGTCGAGGTCCACGCGTGGGGCGTGAACGACGAAGAGGCGTTCGTGCGCGCCACGCGGGCCGGCGTCACGCACTGCGACACGGACGAGGTGGAGCGGATGCTCGCTCTCCGCGGCGCGCGGACATCGTGACCCTCCGGACTAGAACTCGATGAGGGTGAAGATGTCGTGGCCCTCGAGGCGGTCGCGGCCCTTCAGGAACTTGAGCTCGATGAGGAAGGCGAGCCCGACGATCTCTCCCTGGAGCTGCTTGACCAGCTCGATCGTCCCGGCGACGGTGCCGCCGGTGGCGAGAAGGTCGTCCACGATGAGCACCCGCTGGCCGGGCTGGATCGCGTCCTTGTGCATCTCGAGCGTCGCCGAGCCGTACTCGAGGTCGTACTCGACGCTCACGACCTCGGCCGGCAGCTTCCCGAGCTTGCGCACAGGGACGAAGCCGACGCCGAGCGCGTAGGCGATGGGCGCGCCGAAGATGAGGCCACGCGACTCCATGCCGACCACGGCATCGACCTTCCTGCCCTGGACCTGCGACAGGAGGCCGTCGATGGCCGCCTTGAACGACGGACCGTCCTTGAGGAGCGTGGTGATGTCCTTGAAGAGGATCCCGGCCTTGGGGAAGTCGGGGATGTCGCGGATCCTGGTGGCCAGGTCACTCGTCACGGCGGGCACTATATGGCGCCTTCGTCCCCGGTCGCACCGGCCTCGGCGGCCCGCTCCTCGGGCGACGGTGGCCGCTCCGCCAGGTGGCCCGCCTCGAAGAGCGACTCCACGCGGTAGGTGATGCCGTCCGTGTGGACCACGGTGATGTTCGTGTTGGCGCTGGGCGTGGGGTGCCGGTAGAGCTTCGGCAGGAGCCCGAGGAAGTGGCTCACCATGATGCGGGTCGTCCCGCCGTGGCCGACGACGCAGATGCGCTTCCCGGGACCCTCCGCCGCGAGCCGGTCGATCAGCGTCCCGGTCCGCTCCAGCGCGGCCTCGAGGGACTCGCCACCCGGCCACTGGACGAAGCCCTCGGGCGTCCAGTCCGGTCGCTGGCGGAGGTCCTCGAACGCGCGCCCGGCCGCCTCGCCGACGTCGATCTCGCGCAGCTCCGGGAAGACCTCCACCCGGAGCCCGTGCCGCCGCGCGATGGCCTCGGCGGTCTCGCGGGCCCGGGACAGGTCGCTCGAGGCAACGCGGTCGAAGGGCACGTCGCGCAGCGCCTCGGCCACGACCTCGGCCTGCCTCCGGCCCAGGTCCGTCAGCGGGCTGTCGGTCTGGCCGGCGAAGCGGCCCGCGGCGTTCGCCTCGCTCTCGCCGTGCCGCACCAGGTAGAGCGTCGTCTCCGCGCGCCGCCCGGTCAGCGCGCTTCGTGAGCTCGGGAGCCCGACCTTCTCGGCGATCTCGCTCCAGCCGGACACGCGCTCGATGTTGGGATGCTGGACGTCCCGGTTCCAGGGGTGGTCGAAGAGCCAGACCCTGATGCCCGCCTCGGCCAGGGCACGCGAGATGGTGTTGTCGTCCTCGCAGAAGCGCTCGAGCTCGAGCTCCTGCGCCAGCCGGACCTTGTAGCGCGCGGAGCTCTGGGGGTCGTACCGGCCCGACGGCCGCGTGGGGTCGAAGTCGCCAGCGGGCTTCAGGTGCACAGCGCGGGCGTGGTCGAAGAGGCCCTTCTCGCGCAGCCAGGTCTCGGTCACCACGCGCCGCTTCTCGGCGCGCGCGGTGACGAAGTACAGCTCGTGCCCCGCTTCCACGAGCTGCTCGAGGACGATCGGGCAGTCGGCGTAGGGCTCGAGCGACCCGAAGAAGTCGCTGTCGTAGATGCGGATCCGGAAGCGGTCCTTGTCCTCCTGCGGGACGCCGATCTCGGTGAGCGTGTGCCAGCCGGGCTCCGCCGGCAGATCGACCTTGAACTCCTCCGCGAAGCGGCGCAGGTACGGCACCGCGCACTCGGCGATGACGTCGTCGATGTCGATGCCGATCCTCACGCGAGCCACCGAAGCCCGACCAGGAGCGCCGCGTTGAATCCCCAGTGCGCGGCGATGGGCGCGGCCAGATGGCCGGTCACGATCCGCAGGAGAGCGAACGCAACGCCGCCGGCGAACACCGCGAGGAACGCCACGGCCGCGCCCAGCGCCGTGAACACCGCGCTGGCCGCGAGGCTGGTCTGGCCCAGCGTCAGACCCACGATGGTCATGTGCCACAGCATGAACACGCCGGCGGAGATCGCCACCGCCGGCAGGGTCCGGTAGCGGCGTTGGAGGGCCGCCAGCAGCCAGCCCCGGAAGGCAAGCTCCTCGGGAATGACGACCGCGAGCGGCAGCAGCACGAGGACGTGCACCACGAGAGCGACCCCGCCGATCGCCGCGGCCGGACCGTACGACACGGGCTCGCCGAGGATCGGGGGGAAGCGCAGGACCGCGAGCGCGCCGAGGGCAGCGACCGCGGCGAGGACCGCGCCGGCGATCGTGGCTTCGAGGGCCCGGCGCCGGGTCAGGCCGAGGTCCGCGAGCGTGAGACCGGAGCGGCGAGCCCCGGCCACGACGACCGCCACGAAGGCCACGCCCAGGGCCGCCGCCAGGACGCTCCCGCCGGGCAGCCCACCCGCGAAGAAGAGCGCCGCGACGTTCCCGTACAGGACGAGCGACGCGGCCGCCAGCCCTATCACCCGCGGCCCGCCCGCTTCACGAGGCGAGCACGCTCAGGAGTCGCGTCAGCGCGTCGCGCCAGTCCCCGCGGAAGTGCAGGACCGAGATGCGGATCTGCCGCTGGCCGACCTGCGCCTTCGGGAAGGCGCGCAGGACCGCGTCGCGCCGCGCCGGCGTGATGTCGCTCCCGAACCCGACCCGCAGCTCCGGCCCGCGCGAGCGCACCTCGGTGGCGCCGATGGACATCGCCCGCACCTTGACCTCCACGCCGTAGAGGAGGTTGCGCACCGGGTCCGGCGGCGCCCCGTAGCGGTCGCGCAGCTCCTCGCGCAGCGCCACGAGCTCCTCGAGCTCGCGCAGCTCCGCGATGCGGCGGTACGTCTCGAGCTTGCGCTGGCGGCTGGGGATGTAGTCGTCGGGGATCGCGGTCGAGAGAGCCAGGTCCACCGTGACCTCGGGGAGCGCGGCCGCCCTGGGCGTGCCGCGGAGCTCCTCGATGGACTCGTGGAGGAGCTGCGTGTACAGCTCGAACCCGACCGCGGTCACGTGCCCGTGCTGCTCCGCGCCGAGGATGTTGCCGGCACCGCGGATCTCCAGGTCCTGCATCGCGATCTTGAAGCCCGCACCCAGCTCGCTCGCCTCGAAGACGGCCTGGAGGCGCTTGCGCGCGTCCTCGCTGAGGCGCTCCTTCCGGTCGTGCAGCAGGTAGGCGTAAGCCTTCTCCGCGCTCCGGCCCACGCGCCCGCGAAGCTGGTAGAGCTGGGCCAGGCCCAGCTGGCCGGCGCGGTCGATGACGATGGTGTTCACGTTCGGGATGTCGAGCCCCGACTCGATGATGGTGGTGCACACCAGCACGTCGTAGTCGGCGTCGGCGAAGCCGACCATGACCTTCTCGAGCTGGCGCTCGTGCATCTGGCCGTGGGCCACGACGTAGGTGGCCTGCGGCACCAGGCGGCGGAGGCGCTCCGCCTCCTGCTCTATGCCCATCACCCGGTTGTGCACGTAGTAGACCTGGCCGCCGCGGTCGATCTCGCGAACGATCGCCTCGCGCAGCAGCTCGCTCGTCTTCTCGACGACGTGCGTCTCGATCGGCTGGCGGTCCTCCGGCGGGGTCTCGATGGAGCTGATGTCGCGGATGCCCGAGAGCGCCATGTGCAGCGTGCGCGGGATGGGTGTCGCGGTCATGGAGAGGACGTGCACCTGGGTGCGCATCTGCTTGAGCCGCTCCTTGTGCTTGACGCCGAAGCGGTGCTCCTCGTCGATGACCACCAGGCCGAGATCGCGGAAGACCACGTCCTTCTGGAGCACCCGGTGCGTGCCGATGACGACGTCCACGTCGCCCGCCCCGACGCGCTCGACGATCTCGCGCTGCTCGGAGGGCGACCGGAAGCGCGAGAGCATCTCGACCTTCACCGGGAAGGTCTCCAGGCGCTCGGAGAAGGTCTCGAAGTGCTGCTGCGCCAGTACGGTGGTGGGGACCAGCACGGCCACCTGCTTGCCGTCCTGCACCGCCTTGAACGCGGCGCGCAGCGCCACCTCGGTCTTGCCGTAGCCGACGTCCCCGACCACGAGGCGGTCCATGGGCCTCGGCTTCTCGAGGTCGCGCTTGGTGTCGTCGATGGCCTGGAGCTGGTCGGGCGTCTCGGTGAAGGGGAAGGCGTTCTCGAGCTCGACCTGCCAGGGCGAGTCCGGCGAGAGTGCCGCCGCCTGGATGGTCTCGCGCTCGGCGTACAGGCGGAGCAGCTCGCGGGCGATGTCCTCCGCCGCCTTCTTCGCGCGTCGCTTCGTCCGGAGCCAGTCGGAGCCGCCCATGGCGCTGAGCGCCGGCGGCGTGCCGCCGACGTAGCGGGTGATCTTGTCGATGCGCTCCGTCGGCAGCGACGTGAGGCCGTCGGCGAAGCGCAGCTCCAGGTACTCCCGGAGGACGCCGACGACCTCCTTCTCCGTGAAGCGCTCGAAGAGCGCGATGCCGCGGTCCTCGTGGACGACGTGGTCACCCGGCTTGAGGTCGGAGAGGAGCGTCCCGATGGCGACCCGCCGGCGGCGCCGGACGGGATGGCGGGGCTTGCGGAACCCGAAGATCTCGGCGTCGGTGAAGACGCGCACGCCCAGGTCCGGCAGCGCGAATCCCTCGGCCAGGGGAACGTGCAGCAGGACCAGCTCGCCCTCGGCCGGCGGGTCCGGGAGCTCCTCGCGCGGGGTCACGAACACGTCGCGCTCGCCCAGGAGGTCCGCCACGCGCGCTGCCTGCGGCGTCGCGACGATCCGCGTGTCCGTTCCGCCGGCGGCGACCTCGCGCAGGAATGTGTCGAGCCGCCCCGCGTAGCTCGTCACGCCCGCCCACCCGAGGGCCACGGAGTCGCGCCCGGCTCCCACACGGACGAGGCCGCGCTCCGCGGCGGCGCCCTCGATGCGGTCCCGGCCGAGGTACGGCGCCGGGAACGCCCCCACGGGCAGGCCCTGCCCGCGCAGCTCCTCGCGGCGCTCCTCGGCCAGCTGCTCGTGCGTGTCCCACGCGAGGTCCAGCTCCACGGTGTCCTCCAGCACGACCGTCGCGCGCTCGGGGAGGTGGTCGAGCAGCGACGCGGTCGCGCCGAGCTGCGGGGCGAACGCCTCGATCCCCGGCGCGTACGCGCGCTGGCGCAGCGGCTCCACGATCTCGCCGTACGGCCCGAGGTCCTCGTGCGCGGCGAGATCCTCCCAGCCCAGGGCTGCCAGTCGCTCCGCGAGGTCCGGCGCGGTCTCGAGCGAGATCTCGCGCGCCGGGAGCACGGTCACGCTCTCGAGCGGGTCCTGCGAGCGCTGCGTCACGGGATCGAACGCGCGGATGGTCTCGATGTCGTCGCCGAAGAGCTCGAGACGGACCGGCCGCTCGGCCCCGGAGGGGTGGATGTCCACGATCCCGCCGCGGCGGGAGAAGTGGCCCGGCTCGCCGACCTCGGGCACCGGCTCGTACCCGATCCCGGTGAGCCAGAGCGCGGTCTCGCGCCAGGGGAGCTTGTCGCCGGGCCTGAGCACGCGCGCGCTCGCGGCCAGGACGTCCGGCGGGATCGTGTGCTGCAGCAGCGCGCGCAGCGACGCGACGACCGCCAGCGGGCGGCCCTCGCGGAGCCGCCACAGCGCGGCCAGGCGCTGGTGCACCGCGCCCTCCGAGGGGGCCGACGTCTCGAAGGGCATCGACTCGCGCTCCGGGAAGGCCACGACCTCGTCCTCGCCCAGCCAGCCCGCGAGCTCGGCGCGCCAGCGCCGCCCGCGCTCCTCGGTGGGGGCGACGAGCAGGACGGTGCGGCCGAGCCGCGCGACGGTGGCGGCCCAGGCGAACGCCCTCGCGCCCCCGTTGGCCTCGCTCACCATGACGGGCTCGCGTGCTTGGATGCGCGCCGCGAGCTCGGCGAAACGCTCGCTGCGGTCGGCCAGGGCGAGCGCGCCGGCCAGCCGGTTGCGGGTACGCGTCTCGACCGCGCTCACTTCGCTTCCCCGGCGTTCCAGCGCGCCATGGCCGGCTCCAGGCCGTCCCGGACCGCGACCTCGATCGCCTCGGCGGCGCGGCCGACCATCGCCTCCGCGGCCCCGCGCTCGTCCGCGTCGAAGGGCAGGAGCACGTAATCCGCGAGGTCCCGCGGCATCTCCGTATCCGTGTCGCCCGGCGCGACCCCACAGCGCACGCGCGGAAAGCCCTCGCCGATCTCGCCGACCACCGAGCGCATCCCGTTGTGCGTCCCCGGCCCGCCCTTGGGACGGACGCGGATGCGGCCCAGTGGCAGGTCCACGTCGTCGTACACGACGATGAGGTCCTTGGGCTCGAGGCCGTAGCGGTCGAGGAGCTTCCCCACCGCCTTGCCGCTGTTGTTCATGAAGGTGTGCGGCCGCGCGATGGCGACGCGGACGCCCCCGAGCATGCCCTCGGCGATGCGCGAGTCCACCGCCTTGGTGCCGAACTCGAGGCGCGCCCGCTTCGCCAGGCGCGCCACGACCTGGAAGCCGACGTTGTGACGCGTGGCGGCGTAGCCGTCACCGGGATTCCCGAGGCCGACGACGAGCCGGTCTGCGCGAGGTCTTTCCCCGCCGAAGAGCCTTCTTAGCCTCACTTTCCTCCTCGTCGC
>JBOGTE010000098.1:0-8089 GCA_050692015.1 Candidatus Limnocylindria bacterium | reverse complement strand
CCGATGCCGCTGCCCGCGCCGACGACGAGGGCGCGGCGGTCGTCGAGCCGGAACAGCGCGCGGTAGGCGTCGAGCATGTGTCCTCCTCGCGCTGGGTCGTGGGGGGCGGGCGCTCCGCGCCCGCCCCCATGGCGCCAGTGGCGGCTAGACGGTGGAGCGGCGGGCGCGGCCCGCCCCGCGGATCGCGAGGCCTACGGCCACGGTGATGATCGTGGCCACGATGACCTCTGGCAGCGCGTTGGTGAGCACGATGCCCCAGGCGACCTCGGGCGCGAGGTACGGCGTCCCCGCCGGGCTCGGCAGGAGCACAGCCAGGCCGAGCACGCCCGCGGTGTTGGTCAGTGTTCCGAGCGCCCCCGCCAGCGCCAGCGCGAGCACCTCGTTGACCGGCTTGACGGCGCGGTATACGAGGAAGGCGACGAGGCCGATGAGCAGCCGTGGCCCGAACGCGATCAGCGGGTTCTGGAAGAGCGGTGTGGTCGCGCGCAGGAAGCTGAAGAGGCCGAAGATCCCGCCGGTCGCGACACCCGCGGCCCCGCCGGCGACGACACCCGCGAGGATGGCCGGGATGTGCAGGATCGTCGCGTTGACGCCGGTAGGCGTCGGGATGAGCCCGAGACCGGTGAGCCCGAGCACGATCTGGATCGCCGCGAGCACGCCGGACACGACGATGGTGCGGACCGCCTTGTTCTGAGGCATGAGGCCGATGTCATCGGACATCGTCCCTGTCGGCTCCATGAAAGACCCAGCCTTCGCCATTGGTCACCCCTCCCGCGGCGCTCTGGCCGCAGGCGCGTTATAGCGCTTCGGCGACCACTCTGGCGACCGCTTGCGTCGGGGCGCTGCCGGCCTCGATCCCGGGGATGCGGCCGGTGGCAAAGCCTTTCCGGATGGCGGCGTCCACGGCCTTGGCCGCCTCGCGCTCGCCCAGGTGCTCGAGCATCAGCGCCAGCGCCCCGATCGAGCCGATGGGGCTGGCCACGCCCTGCCCCGCGTACTTCGGAGCCGAGCCGTGAATGGGCTCGAAGACCGAGCCCCGACCGGGATGGATGTTCCCGGAGGCCCCGCTGCCCAGGCCGCCGCAGAGCGCCGCGCCCAGGTCGCTGAGGATGTCGCCGAAGAGGTTGGTCGTGACGATCACGTCGAAGCGCTCGGGGTGCAGGACCATCCACATCGAGGCCGCATCCACGTACATCGCATCGCGCTCCACGTCTGGGAAGTCGCGGGCGACCTCCTCGAAGACGGTCCGGTAGATCTCCTGGAGCTGGAGCGCGTTGGCCTTGTCGACGAGCGTCAGCCGCTTGCGCGGCCGCGAGCGCGCCAGCTCGAAGGCGTAGCGGACGATGCGCTCGGTCCCGCGACGCGTGAAGCTCATCTCGCTCGAGACCCTCTCGTCCGGCGTTCCGGCTGCCTCCCGCCGCACGGGCCGCCCGTACACGTCCTCCGTGTTCTCGCGCACGACCACGAAGTCGACATCGGCCAGCGTCCGGCCCTTCAGCGGGCACAGGCGCTCGTCGTACAGGACGATCGGCCTCAGGTTCACGAAGAGATCGAGGCCCCTGCGGAGCCCGAAGATGATGTCGGCCTCGGCTTCGCCGCGCGGCGCATCGGGGTGCCCGATCGCCCCGAGCAGCACGGAGTCGAAGGCGCGGATGGGCTCGATCATCGCGGGCGTGACGCGCTCGCCGGTCACGTACCGCTGCGCTGACCACTCGAACGGCGTGCGCTCAGTGGTGAAGCCGAAGCGCGCCTCCGCCGCGTCCAGGACCGCGAGCGCGGCCTCGGTCACTTCCGGTCCGATCCCGTCGCCGCCGATGACCGCGACGCGGTACGTCCCCGCCACGCTCGTAGCCTAGTGGGGGCTCGCACCCTGAGGACGCCGTTCCGGCACTTCCGACGGGTGCTCAAGCTGAAGGAGCCGATCGCCTCCGCGCTGCAGTAGCCGACCTATGCCACGGCTTCTCTGTGCTCAAGAGCATTGTCAGACTGCGCCGCAAGGTTGTGCCGATCGGCATCCCCTGGAGTACGATATGGCATCGATGGCCATGGTCCGCGCCAAGTACATCGCCGAAGCTTTGGGTGGCCGCAAGGTCCTCAAGGCGGATCTCGGCTCGACCCGGGCACTGCTGCGGGGCGTCGAGGCCGGCCTTCCGTATGGGTCCCTCGAGGCCATCACCGCCCGATTTGGTCTGAGCCGGGCCGACGTGGCCGCGGCCCTGCGCCTGCCGCCGCGGACGCTGGCGCGCCGGAAGCGCGAGCGGAAGCTTCCCGCCGACGAGTCGGACCGCCTGGTGCGTCTTGCCCGCATCGCGGCCGACGCGGCTCGAGTTCTCGGCGACGAGCGGAAGGCAGGATCATGGCTGAGGGACGAGAACGTCGCGCTCGGCGGGGAACGCCCGATCGGCCTGCTAAATAGCGATCTCGGTGCGCGTCAGGTCGAGGATGTCCTCGGCAGGATCGAGTTCGGCGTCTACAGCTGATCCGGCTGTGGCGAATCTCGACGCGCGAGAGCTTCGACGGTGAGGGCGCGAGGCGGTTGGGGGGACGCTGGAATCGCCCAGGGACGCGCGTCATCTATGCCGCGTCCACCCTCGCGCTCGCGACGCTCGAGTTCTTGGTGCATCTTCGCCGCGACCGCGCACCCTCGGCGGTCGTCGCCCACCACGCCGACGTGCCTGGTGACGCGCCGATCGACACGCTCTCCGACGATCGGCTGCCTGCGGATTGGAGCGCCTATCCCGCGCCTGACGCGCTCCGGGACGTAGGCACACGCTGGGCGTCGTCGTCCTCGAGCCTGCTCCTCTCGGTCCCGAGCACGGTCCTGCGCGTCAGCCCCGGACTCGTCCCGGCGGAGCGCAACTATCTGATCAACCCCGCGCATGACCAGTTCCGTCGGGTTCGCGTCGGGTCCGTCCGGCTGCGGCTCGACCCGCGACTCTGGAGTTGACACGGGCGGCTACGTCGCGGTCCCGGTCAAGGGGATGGAAGCGCTCCGCCGGTCGTGCGCGAGCTGCGCGGTACCTAGGGCGAGCCCGTGGGCGTCGCGGTGGCCGGGAGGCTGGGCGGCGGCGGCAGCGACGGCGTCTGGATCGTCGGTAGGACTGTCGGCGTCGCCGTGGCCGTCGGGGTCGCGGTGGGGGAGGGCGCCGCGGTCGCCGTAGCGGTCCGAGCCGGTGTGGCGCTCGCGGTCGGGGTCGCGGTGGCCGAAGCGGTCGCCGTGGGGGAGGGCGAAGGCGACCCGGCGGGAACGACCGTCCGGATCACGCCCAGCGTGATCGCGGCGAGCAGCCCCAGCACGACGGCGAGGGCGAAGACGAGGGCCCACGGATCCGGGCCGCGCCGCGGGGGCGGGATGCGCACCGTGTCCGGCCGGCGGGGGATCTCGACCCGCTCGGTCGGATCGCCGCGCCCGGCGTCGCTCAGACGGTGACCGCGCCCTTCGAAGCCGAGCTCACCTGCCGCGCGTACTTGGCGAAGACGCCCCCGCTGTAGCGGGTCGGCGGCGCGGCCCAGGCCTCGCGCCGCGCGCGCAGCTCGTCGTCGGCCAGCTCGAGCTCGAGGCGGCGCGCGTCCGCGTCGATCTCGATCAGGTCGCCGTCGCGCACCAGCGCGATCGGGCCGCCGTCAGCGGCCTCGGGCGCGACGTGCGCGACCATGATCCCGTGCGTCGCGCCCGAGAAGCGCCCGTCGGTGACCAGGGCGACGGACTTCCCGAGGCCGGCGCCCTGTAACGCCCCGGTCACGACGAGCATCTCGCGCATGCCGGGGCCGCCGCGCGGGCCCTCGTAGCGGATCACGACCACGTCGCCGGCGACGACGCGCCCGGCCAGGACGGCCTCGAGGGCGTCCTCCTCGCGGTCGAACACGCGCGCGGGTCCGCGGTGCACGGGGCGTCCCTTGCCCGCGACCTTGAGGATCGCGCCTTCAGGCGCGAGCGAGCCCCGCAGCACGACCATGCCGCCGGTCGCCTCGATCGGCCGTTCGAGCGGAGCCACCACGTCCTGGCCGGGCGCCTCCACCACGGCGCGCGCCTCCTCGGCCAGAGTTCGCCCGGTCACCGTCAGGGCGTCGCCGTCTATGACGCCGGCCTCGAGGAGACGGCGCATCACGAGCAGGATCCCGCCCGCGCGGCCCAGGTCGGGCGCGGTGAACCGGCCCCAGGGCTTCATGTCCGCGAGGAGCGGCGTCCGCTCGCTCACGCGGTCGAAGTCCTCGAGCTCCAGCTCCACGCCAGCCTCATTCGCCACGGCGAGCAGGTGCAGCACCGCGTTGGTCGAGCCGCCGGTGGCCATGACGGCGGCGACCGCGTTCAGGAGCGCCTGGCGGGTCACGATCCGTGACGGCCGCAGGTCGTCGCGCAGCATGCGCATGACCAGCCGCCCGCACTCTCGCGCCACCTCGTCGCGCTCCGCGGCGGTCGCGGGCACGCCCGCGGACCCCGCGGGCGAGATGCCCAGCGCCTCGAACGCCGTCGCCATCGTGTTCGCCGTGAACTGCCCGCCGCAGGCGCCGGGCCCGGGGCAGGCCACGCCCTCGATCTCGCGCAGCTCCGCATCCGTCATCGAGCCGCGCGCGTGGGCGCCGACCGCTTCGAAGACGTCCTGGATGGTGACGTCCTTCCCCTTGAAGCGGCCGGGCATGATCGACCCGCCGTAGAGCATCAGCCCCGGGAGATCGAGGCGGACCAGCGCCATGACCGAGGCCGGGATCGTCTTGTCACAGCCGCTGATCGCGACCACGCCGTCCACCAGGTAGCCGCGCGCGAAGAGCTCGATGGAGTCGGTGATGACCTCGCGTGACACCAGGGACGCCTTCATGCCCTCTGTCCCCATGGACATCGCGTCGTTGACCGAGATCGTGTTGCACTCGATGGGCGTCCCGCCCGCCTCGCGGACCCCCTCCTTCACGCGCTCCGCGAGCGCGCGGTGGCCGAAGTTGCAGGGCTGCCCGTCGGTCCACGAGTGGCTGACCATGATCAGCGGCCGGGCCAGGTCGTCGTCCTGGAGCCCGATCGCCCGGAGCATCGCTCGGGCTGGCGCGCGGTGCGGCCCATCGAGCATCTCGCGGCTGTGCCGGCGGAGGTCGGTCACTGGACCTCGAATGGTGGCACGCTCGTACCGCTCCCTGCCGGGTGTGCCAGGTGCACTCGCTAACCCTCGGCGCCTGCTCCCGTCGCGGTGCGGATGGTCTCGACCACCGTCGAGTCGGCGAGGGTCGTGGTGTCCCCGAGCGCCTGCCCGTTCGCGATGTCGCGCAGGAGCCGGCGCATGATCTTGCCGGACCGGGTCTTGGGCAGCTCCGGCGTGAACATGATCGTCTTGGGCCGTGCGATGGAGCCGATCGCCTTCACCACGTGCTCCCGCAGCTCCTTCGACAGCTCCTCACCTCCGGAGTCGCCGCCGCGAAGCGTCACGAAGGCGAATATGGCCTGGGTGGTCACGGGATCTTCGCGGCCGATCACGGCGGCCTCGGCGACCTTCGGGTGCGAGACGAGCGCGCTCTCGACCTCCGTGGTCGAGATGCGATGCCCCGAGATCTTCATGACATCGTCCACCCGGCCCAGAAGCCAGAAGTAGCCCTCAGCGTCCCGCTTCGCGCCGTCCCCCGCGAAGTACCGGCCCGGGAAGCGGCTCCAGTAGGTCTCCCGGTAGCGCTTGTCGTCCTTGTAGATGCCGCGGAGCATCGCCGGCCAGGGACGCTCGATGGTCAGGTAGCCGGCTCCGCCCGGGGGGACGGAGCGGCCGGCGTCATCGACCACATCCGCCTTGACGCCGGGGAAGGGGAGCGTCGCGCTACCCGGCTTGGCGGTGGTGATGCCTGGCAGCGGCGTGATGAGGATCATGCCGGTCTCGGTCATCCACCAGGTGTCCACGATGGGGCAGCGCCCGCCGCCGATGGTCTCGTGGTACCAGATCCAGGCCTCCGGGTTGATGGGCTCGCCGACCGAGCCGAGCAGCCGGAGGCTCTTCATGTCGTGCGACTCGGGGTACTGGGCCCCCCACTTCATGAACGTGCGGATGGCCGTCGGCGCGCAGTAGAGGACGGAGACCTTGTACTTCTCGATGACCTGCCACCAGCGGTCCTTGTCGGGGAAGTCGGGCGTGCCCTCGTACATCACGCCGGTCGTCCCGTTCGCCAGGGGGCCGAAGACGATGTAGCTGTGCCCGGTGACCCAGCCGATGTCGGCCGCGCACCAGTACACGTCGTCCGGCTTGATGTCGAAGATGTACCGGTGGGTCGTGGCGGTCCCCACGAGGTAGCCGGCGGTGGTGTGGACGATGCCCTTGGGCTTGGCGGTCGTCCCCGAGGTGTAGAGCAGGTAGAGCATGTGCTCGCTGTCGAGCTGCACCGGAGCGCAGTCGGGCTTCTGCCTGGCCACGACGTCGTGCCACCAGACGTCGCGCCCGGCCGTCCAGGGGATGTCCTGGCCCGTGCGCTTCACGACGAGCACCTTCTCCACGGTCGTGGCCTGGGCGACGGCGTCGTCGGTGTTCTTCTTGAGCGGCACGACGCCACCCTTGCGGTAGCCGCCGTCGGCCGTTATGACGAGCTTGGCCTCGCTGTCCGTGACGCGGCCGGCGAGCGCTTCCGCGGAGAAGCCGCCGAACACCACGGTGAACGGAGCGCCGATGCGCGCGCACGCGAGCATGGCCACCGGGAGCTCGGGGATCATCGGCATGTAGATCGCGACGCGGTCGCCCTCGCCGACGCCCAGCTCGCGGAGCGCGTTGGCGCAGCGCTGCGTCTCATCCAGCAGGTCCTTGTACGTGACGGTGCGCGTGTCGCCGGGCTCGCCCTCCCAGTGGTAGGCGACCTTGCTTCCGAGGCCTGCCTGAACGTGGCGGTCGAGGCAGTTCTCGGAGATGTTCAGCCGGCCGCCCACGAACCACTTCGCGTAGGGGGCCTCCCATTCGAGGACCTGGTCCCACTTCCTGGACCAGGTGAACGTCTCCGCGTGGCGTGCCCAGAACCCTTCGAGGTCGCGCTCGGCATCGGCGTATACCGCCGGGTCCTTCCAGCTCGCCTGCGCCTTGAAGCCTTCAGGTGGCGGGAAGCGGCGCTCCTCGAAGGTCAGGGCCTCGAGTGCGGTGTCGGTCTTCGGCCCTGCTGCCATCTCAGCCTCCTCCCGGCTCGCGTCGGATCCTCCGCGCATCCCGGCCGCTGCGCCCAGTGTGCCGTCCGCGTAGGCGAGGCGTCGAGCGCACCCGTGGAGGGCTGGTCAGGTATCAGGAGCCGTTCACGTATCCCACGGGCAGGAGGACGTCGCCGAACGTCGTCAGGTAGTAGACCTGCCACTGGTGGTACCCGCGGTACGCCGCGGGATCCGCGCGCATGACGTCGGCGTAGTGGATGACCGCGCGGACGTACTTGTAGGAATGGTTGTAGTGCCAGATCGCCCTGACCATGTCCCCGGGTGCACCGTTCGCCTTTAGGTAGCGCGCGGCCGCGCGGATCGCGTCCTTGTTGCTGTTGATGTCGCCTTCGCCGTAGGCGGCCCACGTCGAGGGGATGAACTGCATCGGACCCTGCGCGCCCGCCGTGGACAGGCCGCGGATCCGCCCCATGCGCGTCTCGATCAGGTGGATGGACGCGAGGTAGGACCAGTGGACGCCGAACTCCGCCTCGGCGGCTTGGTAGTAGCCCAGCAGCTCGCCGATGGGCGCGGGGTCCACGATCCGCCAGAGCGGCAGGGTGCTGGACAGCCGCGAGTGCATCGACCGCAGCTCCGCGCCCGCGGCGAGGTTGAAGTCCGCCGCCGCGCGCAGGTCCGCGGGTATCAGCGCGAACACCGGGTCCCGCAACTCCGGCGCATCGACGAGCTTGCGGTAGACGAGTTGCTGGAGATGGCCGTGCCAGAGGAGCGCCTCGCCGGAGAGGGCGCCGCTGCGGACTGCCCGCTCGGATGTCACTAGCTGCGCCGCCAGGCCGGCCGCATCAGGCGCCAGGACCGGCACGTTGGTGGCGAACGGGATCGCGAACGGCGGCGCCGGCGCGTTCGTCGGCGCGTTCGTCGGCGCCGGTGCCGGTGCGGCGGTTGCCGGTGCGGCGGTTGCCGGTGCGGTGGGTGCCGGTGTGGTGGGTGCCGAGG
>JBOGTE010000097.1:0-8115 GCA_050692015.1 Candidatus Limnocylindria bacterium | reverse complement strand
GCCCTGCTCTACGCGCTGGCTCACCGCCGCCTCGCCCGCGCCGGCTTCCAGCACTACGAGATCGCCAACTGGGCGCGGCCAACGCGGAGGAGCCTGCATAACCTCATGTACTGGCGGAACGGGGAGTGGGTGGGCGTCGGCGCCGGGGCTCACTCGCACCTTGGCGGGATCCGCTCGCACCGGCCCGCCGCGCTCGGTGCCTACCTCGCCGAGGTGGCGCATGGGACGCCGCGCAGGGTCGATGGCGAGAGCGACGAGCGCGTTGACGGAGCGATCCTCGGCCTGCGCCTGGCCGGCGGCATCGACCTCGCTCGCTTCGCCGCCCGCTTCGGCGACGCGGCGCGCGACAGGCTAGCGGCGGACCTCGCGACGCTGGAGGGCCGAGCGCTGCTGCGCTGGTCGGAGGGTCGGGTGCGTCTCACGCCGCGCGGCCGGATCCTGGCGAACGAGGTGTTCGTACAGCTCGTGCCATGAGCGGCACTCATTCACTTGCGCCTCCGCGACCGACGCGATATGCCTGCGCTGCGACCGAGATCTGTTGTGGGAGGCGACATGCAGGACGAGAGAAGCGGATCCGACTGGGGACAGGGTCAGCAGGAGCCGGGCTCCATGTGGCCGGCGCCGCAGCCCGCCATGCCCGCGCCGCCGATGCCGGCGTCCACGGGCGGAGCGAGGTCCGGCGGCGGGCGGAAGCGCACCGGTGGGCGCAAGACCACCGGCCGCAAGACGGCGGGCCGGCGGAAGACGACGGCTCGCAAGACCGCGGGCCGCAAGTCCACCGCGCGCAAGGCGACCCGGAAGACCACCGCAAGGAAGTCCGCCGGACGGCGGAAGACAACGGCGCGGAAGGCGGCCGGACGGCGGAAGACGACGGCTCGCAAGACCGCGGGCCGCAAGTCCACCGCGCGCAAGGCGACCCGGAAGACCACCCGCAAGACGACCCGCAAGACCACGCGGAAGAAGCGCCGTTAGGCCGACCCGGCCGTACAAGAAGAGGCGCCGCCCCCACGGGCGGCGCCTTCTTAGTTCCGCTTGCCGCGGCCCATGGCGGGCTTGCGGCCATGGTTGGCCTTCTTGGACCGCCAGCGCAGCTTGTTGGCCGTGCTCTGCTTCTTCTGGCTCTTGCCGCCCATCGCTTACCTCCAGATCGCTCCGTCCATTGTGAGGCGCTACCGTTCGCGCCGTGCAGGACGGAGCGATCGTCGAGCGGCTGCGGCGCCTGCCGCTGTTCGCCCGCCTCTCCGAGGTCGAGCTCGGGGACCTGGCCGGGCGCATCCGGCCGCGGACGTTCCGGCGGGCGGAGGTCATCTTCCGCAAGGACGACCCGGGCACGCACCTCTACCTGGTGCTCGAGGGCGCCGTGAAGATCGCGCTGCCCGGCGAGTTCGGGCAGGAGGCCCTGGTGGCGATCATGCGTCCGGGCGACTTCTTCGGCGAGCTCGCCCTCTTCGACCGGAGCCCGCGCTCGGCCACGGCGGTCGCGCTCGAGGACACCCGCGCCGCGCTGCTCGCAGGCGACGACTTCATCGCCTTCCTGGAGCGCCACCCGAGCGCGGTCCGCGTCGTGCTGGAGACGCTGGCACGTACCGTCCGCCGGCTCTCCGACCGCGTCGAGCACCTGACGTTCCTTGACGTCCCCAGCCGCGTGGCCAAGTACCTCCTGGACCTGGCGCAGGCGAGCGCCATGTCCGAGGGCACGGCCCGGCCGGGGACGACCGCGCCGCCGATGCTGGAGCTCAGCCTCACCCAGGACGAGCTCGCGGCGTTCGTGGGAGCGTCGCGCGTCTCGGTGAACCGCGTACTGGGAGACCTGGAGCGCCGCGAGATCGTCTCCATCCGCAGGCGGCGGATACAGATCAAGGACCCGGAGCGTCTGGCCAAGGAGGTCCGCCTCTGACCAAGCCGCTCATCCTCATCGTCGAGGACGACGCCGACCTGGGATCGACGATCATCGACTTCCTGAAGGAGGAGGGCCTGGAAGCCAGGCTCGCCCGGGACGGTGACCAGGCCATGCGGATGGTCGATTCGCTCGAGCCGTCGGTGGTCGTGCTGGACCTGATGATGCCGAGGCGCGACGGGTTCAGCGTGCTGCGCGAGCTTCGCTCGGACGGACGCATCAGCACGCTCCCGGTGATCGTCGTGACGGCGATCTTCGGCCTCTCCGAGCGGCTCTACGCGACCGAGCTGGGCGCCGCCGACTACATCACCAAGCCCTTCAAGCTCGAAGACCTGAAGGCTCGCATCCTCGGCTGCTTGCCTGCCTCTGCCAGGCCGGCGCCGGAGGGTTGACGCTGGCGGCGAGGGCCTGTTAGCCTCGTTAGCACTCCCGAGGTGAGAGTGCCAATGCGCAGGAATGACCCCCGCAGGCTCCCCGAGCTGGCTCCCCGGCGCCGCGAGATCCTCCACGCCGTCATCCGCGAGCACATCGCGTCGGCGCTGCCGGTGGCCTCGGCGGAGCTTGTCCGCCGCTACCGCATGGGGGTCTCCCCGGCGACCGTCCGCAGCGAGCTGGCGGCGCTGGAGGAGCTGGGCCTCCTGACCCACCCGCACACCTCCGCCGGGCGCGTCCCCACCGACCTCGGCTACCGCTACTTCATCGAGGCCCTGATGCCGAACCCGGACCTGCGCGAGGACGAGCGGGTGACGCTCAGCCACCAGTTCCGCCAGGCGCCGGCGGACACCTCGGACTGGCTGCGGCTGGCGGCGTCCACCCTCGCCCGGCTGACGCGCGAGGCCGCCATCGCCACGTACGACCGCGCGCTCGAGCCCGACGAGGTCACCTGGGCAGGCGATGTGACCTGGTCCAGGCGGATCCACTACGAGGGCATCGACCTGATCCTGACGCAGCCGGAGTTCCGCGTGGGCGATCGCCTGCGCGGGGTGGTCGAGCTGCTTCAGGACCGGCAGCTCCTCTCGCAGGTGCTGCCGGGCTCGCTCGGGGAGGGCGACGTCGCCGTCAGCATCGGCAGCGAGCACGCGCTCGAGCCGCTGCGTCCGTTCAGCCTGGTCATCGGCCGGTACGGGAGCGACGACACGGCCGTCGGCTACGTGGGCGTCGTCGGACCGACGCGGATGGACTACCACCGCACCATCGGCGCGGTCCGCTTCGTCGGCGGGCTCATGAGCGACCTGGTGAGGGCGCTGGATGGCTGACGAGAGAGCCCGCCGAGCGGAGGAGCTGCTCGAGGAGCGCCTCGGCACGCGGCGCAACGGCGAGGACCGGGAGGGCACGCTGGAGCCCGAGGCCGTCACGGCCGAGACCGGCACGGCGGAGCGCGACAGGGCCGAGGAGCTGACGCGTGACCTCCAGAGGTTGGCGGCGGACTTCGCCAACTACCGCCGGCGCAACGAGGCCGAGCGCAACGACTTCGCGCGCTTCGCCAAGGCGGACCTGATCACGCGCCTGCTCGAGGTGCTGGACGACTACGACCGCGCGCTCGGGACGGTCCCGGAGGACCTGGGCGCGCAGCCGTGGGTCGAGGGCATGTGGCTGGTCGAGCGCAAGCTCCGCGACATCCTCGCGTCCGAAGGCCTGGAGCCGATCGAGACGGTCGGCAAGGCCTTCGATCCGTACGTACACGAATCCATCGCGCACGTTGACGCGGACGCGCCCGAGGGCTCGGTCGTGGACGAGGTACGCAAGGGCTACCGCCTCCACGACCGCGTCATCCGGCCGGCGCTCGTCACGGTGGCGAAGCAGAAGGAGAGCTAGAGATGCCAAAGGTCATCGGTATCGACCTCGGTACCACCAACTCGGCCGCCGCCTACATGGAGGGCGGCGAGCCCACGATCATCCCCAACGCCGAAGGCGGGCGGATCACGCCCTCGATCGTGGCGCACACCAAGACCGGGGAGCGTCTGGTCGGCCAGGTCGCCAAGCGCCAGGCCATCACCAACCCTGAGAACACGATCTATTCCATCAAGCGGCTCATGGGTCGCCGCTTCAGCGACCCCGAGGTGCAGCGGACCATCAAGATGGTCTCCTACAAGATCCGCGAGGCGAGCCACGGCGGCGTCGATGTCGAGCTCGCCGACGGCAAGAAGCTGTCGCCTCCCGAGATCTCGGCCATGATCCTCCAGAAGCTCCGCACCGACGCCGAGGCGTTCCTCGGCGACAAGGTCACCCAGGCGGTGATCACGGTGCCGGCGTACTTCGACGACAACCAGCGGCAGGCCACGAAGGACGCCGGCCAGATCGCCGGCCTCGAGGTCCTGCGGATCATCAACGAGCCCACGGCGGCGTCGCTGGCCTACGGCCTGGAGAAGAAGAAGGACGAGCTCGTCGCGGTGTACGACCTGGGCGGCGGCACGTTCGACATCTCGGTCCTGCAGCTCGGCGAGGGCGTCTTCGAGGTGAAGGCCACGAACGGCGACACGCACCTCGGGGGCGACGACTTCGACCAGCGGATCATCGACTGGCTGGTGGAGGAGTTCAAGCGCGACCAGGGGATCGACCTGCACGCGGACCGCATGGCCCTGCAGCGGCTCAAGGAGGCCGCGGAGAAGGCCAAGATCGAGCTCTCCAGCACGCAGCAGAGCGAGATCAACCTGCCGTTCATCACCGCGGACCAGAGCGGCCCGAAGCACATGGTCATCACGCTGACGCGATCCAAGCTCGAGCAGCTCACGGGCGACCTCGTCGAGAAGACGGTCGGCCCGGTGCGGCAGGCGCTGGCCGACGCGGACGTGGGCCCGGACAAGATCGACGAGGTGATCCTGGTCGGCGGCATGACGCGCATGCCGCTGGTCGTGGAGACGGTACGCAAGGTCTTCGGCAAGGACCCGCACAAGGGCATCAACCCGGACGAGGTCGTGGCGCTGGGCGCCGCGGTCCAGGCGGGCGTGCTCAAGGGCGAGGTCAAGGACGTCCTGCTCCTGGACGTGACGCCTCTGTCGCTGGGCATCGAGACGCTCGGTGGCATCGCGACGAAGCTCATCGAGCGCAACACGACCATCCCGACCTCGAAGTCGCAGGTCTTCACCACCGCGGCCGACGGCCAGCAGCAGGTGGAGATCCACGTGATGCAGGGCGAGCGCGAGATGGCCGGCGACAACAAGAGCCTGGCGCGCTTCATCCTGGACGGGATCCCGCCGGCACCGCGCGGCGTGCCTCAGGTCGAGGTCTCCTTCGACATCGACGCGAACGGCATCGTGAACGTGAAGGCGCGCGACAAGGCAACGGGCCGCGAGCAGCACGTCACGATCACCGCCTCCAGCGGCCTGGACAAGGGCGAGGTGGAGCGTCTCCTCAAGGAAGCGCAGGCGCACGCCGACGAGGACAAGCGGCGCCGCGAGCAGATCGAGGTGCGCAACGAGGCCGACGGCTTCGCGTACGGGATCGAGAAGACGATGCGCGACAACGCCGACAAGATCCCGGCCGAAGTGAAGACCGACGTCGAGGGCAAGATCACCGCCGTGCGCGAGGCGCTCAAGACGGAGGACACCGAGAAGATCCGCTCTGCGCTGAACGACCTGCGCCAGTCGGCCAACAAGATCGGCGAGGTCATGTACCAGGCCGAGCAGCAGAAGCAGCAGGCGCAGGCGCCCCAGGACGGCGAGGCGGCGGGCGCGACGGCCGGTCAGCCGGAAGGCGAGAAGAAGGACGACACCATCGAGGGCGAGTTCACCGAGAAGCCGAGCTGACCTGCTGGAGCGCGAGCTGCGCTCGCGCAGGCGCTCGGGGCGCGGCCCTGCCGCGCCCCTCCGGGCTTGGCATAGCCTCGCCCCTTTAGCTCACGTGGTACTGGAAGCGCTCGGCCCGCTCGAGGATCGGCGCGATGAGCTCGCGCCGGATCCGGTCGTGCTCGGGGTGAGCGTCGTAAGCGCGGTAGGCGGCCTCGTCGTCGAACTCGGCCACGAACGCGTAGGGCAGGTTCCCTTCGCGTATGCCGAGGTCCCTGGCCATCTCCCAGTGAGTGCAGCCGGCGAAGCGGATGGCCTTCATGGCCCGCTCGATGGCGGTGAGCTGCTCGGGTCGGGTGTCAGGCTTCGGCCGGAACAGCACGACGTGGCGGATCACCGCCGCAGTCTACGAATGAGAAACTAGAGGCGTGCCCAAGGCAGAGCACTACAGCGTCCTAGGCGTGGATCGGAACGCGACCGCCGACGAGATCCGCAGCGCCTACCGCAAGCTGGCGCGCCAGCACCACCCCGACGTGAGCGCCTCGGCCGACGGCTCCGCGCGCTTCAAGGAGATCACCGAGGCGTACGAGATCCTGTCGGACCCCCAGAAGCGCCAGCGCTACGACATGTTCGGCAGCAGCGAGTTCAGCGAAGCGGGCGGCTTCGGCATCGACGACCTCTTCAACACGTTCTTCGGCGGCGCCAGGCGTCGGGAGAGGGGCCCCATCCGCGGCGCGGACCTGCGCGTGCAGATCGAGCTCGACCTCGAGGACACGGTGCGCGGGGTCGAGAAGACGGTCACCGTGCCGCGGCAGGAGACCTGCACGCGCTGCGGCGGCAACGGCGCCGAGCCGGGGTCGAAGACGTCCACCTGCGGCACCTGCGGTGGCCGCGGCGAGGTGCGGCAGGTGCAGCAGTCGCTCTTCGGCCGGTTCGTCACGGTGGGCACGTGTCCCCGCTGCAATGGCGCTGGAACCACGGTGGACCAGCTGTGCGGCGGCTGCCGCGGCGAGGGCCGGATCCAGGCGGAGCGAAAGGTCGGCGTCCAGATCCCCGCGGGCATCGACGACGGGCAGCAGCTTCGCGTGTCCGCCGAGGGCGAGGCGGGCATGCGCGGCGGGCCGCCCGGTGACCTCTACGTGCTGGTCCGCCTGCGTGACCATGCGCTCTTCCGCCGCGAGGGCGACGACCTCATCCACATCCTGCGCCTCACGCCGGCGCAGGCCGCGCTCGGTGACGAGCTCGCGGTGCCCACGATCGAGGGCGCGCTCACGAAGGTGAAGGTGCCTGCCGGATCGCAGCACGGCGAGGCCGTGCGCCTGCGCGGCAAGGGCGTGCCGCGGGTGCACGCCAGCGGCCGGGGCGACCAGCTCGTGTACCTCGACGTCGTCATCCCGCGCTCTCTCGGCAAGGAGGAGCGCGCGCTCTACCAGAAGCTGCGGCAGGTCAGCCACGTGAAGGACGAGGACGGCGACGTCCTCGGCCGCATCAAGGACGCGCTCGGGGGAAGCTGAGGTGAGGGCCGACCGGCCTGAGCCCGGCATGGTCCGCTGGCTCGAGCTGTCGGTCGCGTCGCACCCAGAGGCGGTCGAGGCGGTGAGCGAGATCCTGGACCGCGTCGGCTACAACGGCATCGCGGTCGAGATGCCGCTCGAGCCCGCGGCACCGCACGTCGTGAAGGCCTACCTCGTGTACGACAGGGCCGCCCGCTTCAAGGTGCGCCGCGTGAAGGAAGCGATCGGCCGCCTGCGCGCGTTCGGCCTCGGGCCGGTGGGGGAGGTGGCGATCCGCCGCATCGCGGACGAGGACTGGCTGGAGGCGTGGAAGGCCCAGTTCACCCCCATGCGGATCGGCCCCTTCCTCATCCGGCCGACCTGGTCCGAGGTGCCGGCCGGAGCGGAGACGACGATCGTCCTCGACCCGGGGATGGCGTTCGGCACGGGCCTCCACCCGACGACGCGCCAGTGCCTGGAGGCGCTGGGGGAGCGCACCCTCGAGGGCCGCAGCGTCCTCGACGTCGGCACCGGGTCGGGGATCCTGGCCATCGGCGCGGCCAAGCGCGGGGCTCGGCCGGTCCTGGCGGTGGACACCGATCCGCTGTCCGTCCGCGCTGCGACAGAGAACGCCGCCCGCAACGACGTACGCGTGGACGTGCGGGCCGGCTCCGCGGCCGAGGTGGAGGGCGCTTTCGAGCTGGTGCTGGCGAACCTCGTGGCGGACGTCCTTGCCGCGATAGCCGGAGACTTGCGTGCCAGGGTCGCGAGCGGTGGGACCCTCATCGCTGCCGGGATCGTTGCGGAGAAGGAGCAAGCGGTGATAGATGCCTTCGCCGCGTACGGATTTGCCGTTGGTAGCCGAGATCAGTACGAGGACTGGGTTCGCCTAGACCTGGTCTAGCGCGCGCCCGTACGGCGGCGCACCGCGGTACCCGACGCGGCTCGCGGCGCGCGCGCCATTCGGCCTCGGTCCCAGTGCCGGCGCACCGCGGTACCC
>JBOGTE010000096.1:0-8398 GCA_050692015.1 Candidatus Limnocylindria bacterium | reverse complement strand
GTGCGCGCACGCGCCGGCGGCGGCCCAGGGGGCTCGCGGGCACGCCGATGCGGTCTGCTGCCGCGCGGACCCGCTCGCCGATCAGGCGCTCTTCGTCGTTCAGCGGCATGTCACTTCAGCGAGGCCTTGAGGGCGGCGCGAGCGCGCGTCAGCAGCGGCCCCACGCTGGCCTCGTCCATCTCGAGCGCGGCGGCGATCTCCGAGTAGGGCGCGTCGTGGTAGTAGCGGAGCACGACCGCGGCGCGCTGCTTCGCCGGGAGCCGCTCCAGCGCCGAGGTGATGTCCGCGCGCTGCGAGTCGCTCTGGTGATGCCCACGCCCGACGAGCTCCTTGGCCTTCTCCCAGAGCGCCCGGCGCCGCAGGCGAGCCAAAGCGACCCTCGTCGACACCGTTCGAAGCCAGGCCAGGGGATCCCGCACGCGCCCGAAGAAGTCGGGCTCGCGCATCGCGCGCTCGAAGGCGTCCTGTACGACTTCCTCCGCTTCCGCTTCCCCCACGATCAGTGCCGCCGAACGGTAGAGGGTCGCCCTGCAGGCGAGATACAGCGCCTGCCAACGCGCGTCGTGCGCGGCCGCCATTCGAGATCACACTCTATAGATGCGTCACTTGGCGGATACCGTGCACGCTTTCGACGCACCGGCCCATCCCGAAACCGGTCTGAGACCCGCAGGCGCCTGCGCATCGCCCCGCGTGGGGTGTCCTGTTATAGAACGGCCCATGTGAGGAACACCACGGAGACCCACCGGCGCTGCGTGCTGCTGGCGGACGCCGACGCCCGGCGCCGCCACGCTACCGCCCTCCAGCTCCGGTTGGGGGGCTACCGGGTGGTCGAGGTGGGCGCCATGCGCGACATCCCCGAGGCCGCGCGCGAGGGCATCGACGTCCTGGTGAGCGAAGCGCAGCTCGCGGACGGGAGCGCCGTCGCCTACGCGGCCTACCTGCGCCGGGACGCCCGGACGGTCTCGCTGCCCATCCTCATCGCCAGCTCCGACGCCGAGGCCGAGCAGGGCGCCGTCCGAGCCCTCGGCGACGAGGGCTTCCTCCGCCTGCCCGCGCCACCCTCGGCGCTCCTGGACCGCATCGGCGAGCTCCTGGCCCGCGTGGCGCGCTAGAGCCATAGACTCGCTCCACCCATGACGCTCGAAGCCCGCGGTAGGCGCGTCCTCTCGCCCGTGCTCGGCAGCTACACCTGGCTGCCGCTCGACCGCGGAGAGGGCAGCTGGCTCGTCACGACGGACGGACGGCGGGTGCTCGACCTGACCTGCGGGATCGCCGTCACCCCCGTGGGGCATTCGCACCCCAAGGTCGTCCGCGCCGTCCAGGAGCAGGCCGCGAAGCTCATGCACATCTCCGGCGGCGTGGCCAAGTACGAGCCGAACGTCGCGCTCGCGGAGATGCTCGCCGGCATCCTGCCGCAGGGCATGGACACGTTCGTGTTCCAGAACTCCGGGGCGGAGGCCATCGAGGCGGCGGTCAAGCTGGCGCGCCAGGCGACCGGACGCCAGGCGGTCGTCGCGTTCCGCGGGGGGTTCCACGGGCGCACCACGGGAGCCGCGACGCTCACGACGTCCAAGGCCGCGTACCGCCGCGGGTACGGCGCCCTGCTGCCCGAGGTCTACGTCGCACCCTTCCCCTACGCGCTGGCGTGCCGTATCACGCCGGCGCACGACGCCGAGGCCTGCGTGACGCACGCCCTCGACGAGCTCGAGGCGATGCTGGAGCACGAGGTCCCGCCCGAGAACATCGCCGCGTTCGTGATCGAGCCGGTGCTGGGCGAGGGGGGCTACGTCCCGGCGCCGGCGTCGTTCCTCCGCTCGCTGCGGGCCCTCTGCGACCGCACCGGCGCGCTCCTCGTCATGGACGAGATCCAGACGGCGTTCGGACGCGCCGGCGCCTGGACGGTGGCCCAGCGCCACGGCGTGCGGCCGGACATCCTCACGCTCGCGAAGGCCCTCGGCGGCGGGATGCCTCTCGGCGCCGTGGCCGCGGCGCGCGCGCTGCACGACCGCTGGCCGACCGGCAGCCACGGCTCGACGTTCGGCGGCAATCCCGTCTCATGCGCGTCCGGACTCGCGACGCTGCAGGTCATCCGCGAGGAGGGCCTGATAGAGCGTGCCGAGCGGGTGGGCGAGATCGTGGCCGAGGAGCTCCTGCCCATCGCGCGCGACGGCCGGGTCCGCGAGATCCGGCGGATCGGGGCGATGATCGGCGTCGAGATGGACGACAAGGCCACGTCCAAGGCCGCGGTCGCGGGAGCGCTCGAGCGGGACGTCCTGATCATCACCTGCGGCTCCCACGACCAAGTCGTGCGCCTCATCCCGCCGCTCAACATCGCCGAGGACGATCTCAGAACTGGTATCCGCGCCTTCGTCGCGGCCTTCCAGGCCCTGCCCAGCCCCACGCCCGCCGCCGCCTAAGACCCCGCGCGCCGCGTTCGCCCGGCGTTCGACCTTTGTCCGCTTTCGGGGCCTTGACACCTCCCGGGGTCCGGCAGATAGTCGGCCGTCTCGACCCAAGATGTTGTGTCCGGCGGGCGGCCCGGCGCAGCATGTAGGGGACGCGATCGAAAACCCGGAGGCAGGGAAAGATGGCCATCGCTGAGATCTCCCGCGAGTCCAGGTCCAAAGAGGAGCCCCGCGGCCTCCGTGTCCGGCGGACCTTCAGCCGAGAAGGCGTCCGCCCCTACGACGAGATCGAGTGGGAGACCCGCGACGCGGTGATCCCAGGCGAAGGCGGCAACGTCTTTGAGCAGCGAGGCGTCGAAGTCCCGAAGTTCTGGTCGCAGACGGCGACCAATGTTGTTGCGTCCAAGTACTTCCGGGGCAAGCTCGGCACGCCCCAGCGTGAGACGAGCGTCAGGCAGATGATCGACCGCGTCGTCTCGCACATCGCACGCTGGGGGCGCGAGGGCAACTACTTCGCAAGCGAGCAGGACGCCCTGGCCTTCGAAGAGGAGCTGACGTGGCTCCTGGTTAACCAGCACATGGCGTTCAACTCACCCGTCTGGTTCAACGTGGGCGCGTCCGGCAGCAAGAAGCCACAGGGATCGGCGTGCTTCATCCTCTCGGTCGAGGACGACATGGAGTCCATCCTCGATTGGTTCAAGTCGGAAGGCCGCATCTTCAAGGGCGGTTCCGGATCGGGGATCAACGTCTCGACGATCCGCTCGAGCAAGGAGCACCTGTCCGGTGGGGGCCTGGCCTCGGGCCCGGTCTCGTTCATGCGCGGAGCCGACTCGGTCGCCGGCTCGATCAAGTCGGGTGGGACCACGCGGCGGGCCGCGAAGATGGTCGTCCTTAACGCCGACCACCCCGACGTCTCCGAGTTCATCTGGTGCAAGGCCCACGAAGAGAAGAAGGCTTGGGCACTGGGCGAGCAGGGCTACGACATGGGCCTCAACGGCGATGCCTGGCGATCGATCCAGTTCCAGAACGCGAACAACTCAGTCCGGGCATCGGACGACTTCATGGCGGCGGCCCTCGAGGACCGCGAGTGGGACCTGAAAGCTGTCGCGACAGGCGACGTCCTAGAAACAGTGAAGGCTCGTCAGCTGCTTCGCGAGATCTCCGAAGCCGCCTGGCAGTGCGGGGATCCTGGCATGCAGTTCGACACGACGATCAACCGCTGGCACACGCGACCCGTGTCGGGGCGCATCAACGGCAGCAATCCCTGTGCGGAATTCATGAGCCTGGACGACACGGCCTGCAACCTGGCAAGCCTGAATCTCATGCGCTTCGTCCGTGAGGACGGTGAGCTCGACATCGAGCGGTACCTGCATGCCATCGACGTCACGATCACGGCGCAGGAGATCATCGTGGACAACTCCAGCTACCCGACCGAGAGGATCACGCGGAACGCCCACGCAAATCGAGAGTTGGGCCTTGGGTACGCCAATCTCGGCGCGCTGCTGATGTCGCGCGGTCTCGCCTACGACTCCGACGAGGGGCGTGCCTACACCGCCGCCGTGTCCGCGATCATGACCGGGGAGGCATACGCCCAGTCGGCACGCATCGCTGCCTTCAGCGGTCCCTATGAGAACTACACCACGAACCGGGAGGCCCACAACGCCGTGATGCGGATGCACCGCGATCACGCGTACCGGACGCGGGCGCAGCATGTGCCGCTCGATCTGCTCGGCGCCGCTCGCAAGAGCTGGGACGTCGCGGTCGAGCTCGGCGACGCTCACGGCTACCGGAATGCTCAGATGACGGTCCTCGCCCCCACCGGCACGATCAGCTTCATGATGGATTGCGACACCACCGGGATCGAGCCGGACATCGCGCTCGTCAAGTACAAGAAGCTGGTCGGCGGCGGGATGCTGAAGCTCGTCAACCAGACCGTGCCCGCCGCGCTCCGCCGCCTCGGCTACACCGAGACGCAGGCCGGCGCGGTGACCTCCTGCATCGCGGAGACGGGCACCATCGAGGGCGCGCCCGGCCTGCGGGACGAGCACCTGCCGGTGTTCGACTGCGCCTTCAAGCCCCAGAACGGCACGCGCTCGATCGGCCACATGGGCCACATCAAGATGCTGGGCGCGGTGCAGCCATTCATCTCGGGGGCGGTGAGCAAGACCGTTAACGTCCCCGAAGAGGCGACTGTCGAAGACGTCATGGACGCTTACATCGAGTCGTGGAAGCACGGTCTGAAGGCGGTCGCGATCTACCGCGACGGCAGCAAGAAGGTCCAGCCCCTCTCTACGAACTCGGCGTCATCGAACGAGAAAAAGGTCATCGCGGCTCCCGAGGCCGTACCGGTGGCCAAGACCGTGGAGCGCCGCCGCCTCGCGGACACGCGGGCCTCGCTCACCCACAAGTTCACCATCGAGGGCCACGAGGGCTACATCACCGTGGGCCTGTTCGAGGACGGCACGCCCGGCGAGCTCTTCGTCACCATGGCCAAGGAGGGCTCGACCCTCTCGGGGATGATGGACGCCTACGCGACCAGCGTGTCGCTCCTCCTCCAGTACCGAGTACCCCTGGTGCATCTCGTGGAGAAGTTCCAGCACATGCGCTTCGAGCCGAGCGGCTGGACCGGCAATCCCGAGATCGGGTTCGCCAAGTCCATCGTCGACTACGTCTTCCGCTGGCTGGGGTACCGCTTCCTCTCCAAGGAGGACCGCGAGATGCTCGGCTTGGTACGGACGACCGAGATCGCGGACGTGACCCCGCAGCTCGAGCTCCTCGGCACGCTCGTCCCGGGAACGGCCGCCTCGAACGGGAGCGGTGACTCGAGCGCCCCACTGACCACCTCATCCGCGAGCGTCATACCCGGCGTCCGGCGCATGAACTCGACGCCCGATGCGCCGCCGTGCCCGCGCTGCGGCTGGCTGACCGTCCGGAGCGGCACCTGCCACAAGTGCGAGAACTGCGGAGACACGACCGGGTGTAGCTGATCCCTTCCACCTGACCAGGTCCGGGTCGGCCCGCCCGCCGGCCCGTCCTGCAATCCGCCCCGGCACCGCCTGCTCCCCTGCGGTGCCGGGGCTTTTCTCTTTACTGCGCTCCCGCGCACTGCTTGACCTGCCCATTGGGCGTTCTCCGCCGATCGTTGTGGATCCGTCACAAGTGCCCCGAACGCTCCCCCGATCGTTGGCGTCATCACATATGGGAACGATCCCAGGGGCTGGCACGTCAGACGCATAGAGACAAGGTCACTCGCTGGCTGAACGAACAAGGGGTGACAGAGCACCCTTCGAACGAAGAGTTCGGCGCGGTCCAGGAGTGCGCGTTGAGCGCATTGAATTGAAGGGAGGAACTGCGTGGCGATCTTCACCAGAGCCCAGCAGACCATCGCCGCGGAGATCCGCCTCGGCCCGCTCGCAGCGGGCCTGTTCATCGTGCCGGCGCTCCTCCTGGCCGTCTTCCTCTCGGCCGCCGTCGCCGTGGACACGGCCTACGCCGGCCGTGCCCTTCCCGGGCTGCGCGTCGCCGGGGTCGATGTCGGCACCCTGGAGGCGGCGCAGATCCGGGCGCGCCTCGAGCAGACCGTCGCGCCCGCGGTGGCCGCCGCGCGCGTGCGGGCGTCGGGGGACGGCCGCACCTTCGAGGCGACCAACGCCGAGCTCGGCCTGGCCGCGGACCTCGACGCCGCGGTCGCCGACGCGCTTGGCTATGGACACACCGGCACGCCTCTGGCGCGCCTCGACGGCTGGCTCGACGCGCTGACCGGCAACGCCGCGGTGGGGCTCACGCTGCGCGCCGAGGGCGACGCGGCCGCGGCGTGGACCGCCAAGGTGGCGGCCGCCGTGGACCGCCCCGCCGTGGACGCCGAGATCCAGAGGACCGCGACCGGCCTCGTGGCGACCGCGAGCGCCACCGGGCTCGAGCTCGACCGCGAGCGCCTCCTCGCGATGCTCACGGAGCCGGCCGTCGCGGGCGACCGCACCTTCGAACTGCCGGTCCGCGTCCTCGAGCCCACGGTGGGCGCGGAGGCGTCGCGCGAGGCGATCGCGCTCGCCCGGGCGGTCTCGACCGAGCTCGAGGTCACGGCGGGCGACCGCGGCGTGGTGGAGGACCCCGCGGCACTGGCGTCGTTCGTCTGGACCGAGCGCGTGGGTTCGAGCTACGTCGCGTGGGTCCGCGAGGACCGTGTGCGTTCGTGGGCGGCGGCCGTCGGGGCGCTGCTGGACCGCCCGGCGCAGAGCGCCACGTACCGCGTCGGCGACGGCGGCGCGTACGAGGTCGTGCCCGCCGTGGAGGGCGTGCGCATCGACCAGGAGGCGCTGGTCGCGGCGGTCGTCGCCGAGCTCAAGAGCGGCGCCCACCCGGCGCGCCGCGTCCTCACCGCTCCGATGACCACCGAGCAGCCGCGGTTCGGGACGGCCGAGGCCGAGCGCCACGTGACCCAGCTCACGCCGGTGGCGACCTTCCGCACCGCGTTCCCCCTCAACCAGGCCCGCTACACCAACATCCGGATCGGCGCTGGCCGGTTCGACGGCGTCGTTGTCGCTCCCGGCGAGGAGCTCTCCTTCTGGTCGGTCTTCGGGAATGACCCGTCCGCGTATGGCTTCGTGCCCGCGGGCGCGATCATCAACGGCATCTCGGACGACAGCGTCCTTGGCGGCGGGCTCTGCCAGGTCTCGACGACCCTCTTCAACGCCGTCGCGCACGGTGGCTACGAGATCCTGGAGCGGCACCAGCACTCCTATCTCATCGAGCGCTACCCGACCGGGCTGGACGCGGCGGTCTTCTTCCCCGGCGCCGACATGCGCTGGCGGAACGACACCGGCTCTCCGGTCCTCATCCGCTCGGCGGTGACGCCGACGAGCGTCTCCTTCACGCTCGTCAGCGTGCCCACGGGACGGACCGTGATCTTCAGCGGCCCGGCCCAGTCGCGCTTCGTGGCGGTGACGCCGGACCTGCCGCCGGACCCCGGCCACGTGGCGGGATACTCGGTGGCCGGTCGCGACGTCACGCGTGTCCGGACGGTCATGTCGGGAGACACGTTGGTCCACCGGGACGTGTTCTGGAGCCGCTATGCCCCCGTTTGGGGAGGGCCTCGTTAATGCGCTCACCGCGCACTGCTTGACCTGCGGATAGTGCGGAAGGGAGGCCCGCGGGACACCTCCGCTAGGCCGCGCAACAGGCGACCAAGCGGCCCGTTAGCCCGGCGGTGGGTACTCCGTGGCCGCCCCGCGGCCCCGACGACCTGGACGACGACCGGCGCGCCCGCATGCGCCGCGAGGTCCTCTCGCGGATCGAGCCCCGAGGCCCCGGCCTCGGGGACCACGCCTACGCGGCGCTCACCGTCCTGGCCGCGCCCGCGCCCTTCATCGTGCGCGCCGCCGTCTCCGCGGTACTCGTCGTGTCGCTGGTGGCCAGCGCCTCGGTCGCCAGCGCGGACGCCCTGCCGGACGAGCCTCTCTACGGGCTGAAGGTCGCCGGCGAGCGCGTGCGTCTCCAGCTCGCCCGGACGCCCGAGGACCGCGCCGCGGTCTGGCTGTCCATGGCCGAGCACCGTCTGGCGGAGGCGGAGCGGCTCGCCGTCGCGGGCCGGGAGTCCGAGGCGTTCGTCGCGACCAGCGCCTACGGGACCCAGCTGGCCGAGGCCGCGGCGGAGCTCGCGGCCATCGAGCGTCTCGAGGCGAACGGGCCGTCGGTCGTGGCGCGGCTCCGTGACCGCCTGGCCGATCAGCAGGTGCGCGCGGCCGACATCGCCGAGCGCCTTCGCTCCGGCTCGGCGGGCGCCCGGAGCGCTCCGGCGTTCGACACCGTCGCCTCCGCCCCGCCCGCCGACGCCAGCGGGACCATCTCGGAGCTCATCGCGGAGCACGCGGCGAGCGTGACCGACCAGGTCGCGGCCGTCGCGGAGGAGCGCGCGCAGGACGCGGTCGCTCCGGCGGCTCCGGAGGTCGCCACGCCACCTGGCGAGCCGGAGGCCCCCGCGCCCGTCCAGGTGC
>JBOGTE010000095.1:0-8587 GCA_050692015.1 Candidatus Limnocylindria bacterium | reverse complement strand
CGCGCACGCGGGCCGCGGTGCTGGCGTACGGCGAGCTCGCCGCCGCGCCGATCGTAGCGGCCGCGCTCCGCCGCTCCGGCCTGGATGCGCGGCCCGCCGCCGCCACGGCCTTCGTCGTCACCGACGACGCCTTCGGGAGCGCGGCTCCGCTCTTCGCCGAGACGTACGCCGCGTCGCGGGAGTGGCTCGGGCCCCTGCTGAAGGCGGGCGCGGTGCCGGTGGTCACCGGGTTCATCGGGGCCACCGCCGACGGCGTGACCACCACGCTCGGCCGAGGCGCTTCCGACTACACCGCGGCGATCCTGGCGGCGGCCCTCGGCGCGGACGAGTGCCGCATCTACACGGACGTGAGCGGCGTCATGAGCGCCGACCCGCGGCTGGTCGAGCGCTCGCGGCCCCTAGGGCGGCTGTCGTACGCCGAGGCCGCGGAGCTGTCGTACTTCGGCGCCAAGGTCCTGCACCCGCGGGCCGTGCTGCCGGCCATCGAGGCCGGCATACCGGTGCGGATCCTGAACACGTTCGAGCCGGAGCACGCCGGCACGACCATCACCGCGCAGGGCGTACCCGACGGCAGCGTGGTGAAGGCCACGACCTCGCTCGGCGGCCTGGGGCTGGTGACGGTGCAGGGCGCCGGCATGAGCGGCGTGCCCGGCTTCGCGGCGAAGGTCTTCGACACCACGGCCGCCGTCGGCGTCTCGGTGCTGATGATCAGCCAGGCTTCGAGCGAGAACTCCATCTGCCTGGTGGTGCCGGCCGACACCGGCGACCGCCTGAAGGCCGCGCTCGAGCGCATGCTGGCCAAGGAGCTCGCGCACCACGACGTCGAGCGCGTGACGGTGGAGCGGCCCATCGCCGTGGTGGCGGCGGTGGGGGAGGGGATGCGCGGGACGCCCGGCGTCGCCGCGCGGATCTTCGGCGCGCTGGGGAAGGCGGGCGTGAACGTGATCGCGATCGCCCAAGGCTCGAGCGAGCTCAACATCTCGCTGTGCGTCGCGGAGCGCGAACAGGCCAAGGCGGTGCGCGCGATCCACGAGGAGTTCGAGCGGGAGAGGGCGTGAGCGGCGCCGGTCCCGACGACCAGAAGACGGCCGACGACAGCCCCGTCGGCCTTTACCTCGCGATCGGGACCGAGGGCGAGCCCGAGCTCATCCACTCGGTCATCCCACCGGGCGCCGATGTTCTGGACCTCGGCTGCGGGGTCGGTCGGATCGCGCACGCGCTGATCCGCCTCGGCCATCCGGTCGTCGGAGTGGACGAGTCTGCCGAGATGCTGGCGCACGTTCGCGGCGCCGAGACGGCCCGGTCGAAGATCGAGGACCTAGACCTGCGCCGCACCTTCGGCTGCGTGCTCCTGATGAGCAACCTCGTCAACACCGGCGACCCGGAGAGGTGCGCCGCTTTCCTCCGCACCTGCCGGCACCACGTCGCGCCCGACGGGGTCGTGCTCATCGAGAGGTACGACCCGAAGCTCAGCGTCCGCGAGGGCACCTGGGACGGCGCCTACGGCGGCGTGAAGGTCACGGTCGAGCGTCGCGGGGAGGGCGGCACCGCCTACGCCAAGATCACGTACACGCATCCCGACGGGCGGCAGTGGACACAGGAAGGGGTGGGGACGCCGCGGGTCCTCAACGATGCCCGGATGCGCGCGGCGCTGGCCGAGGCCGACCTCGAGCTCTCTCGGATCTTCGGCCCCAAGCGGCGCTGGATCCTGGCGCGGCCGGCATGAACCCCTTCGTCCGAGCGCTCTATCTCCTCACGGGCAGGATCGGGACGGCACCGCTCTTCGCGCCGCTGCATAGGGTGGCGTACCGGGCACTGGGCGGGCGGCTCGTCGGACGGCTGTTCCGGACACCGATCGTGCTGCTGACGACCACTGGCCGGAAGAGCGGCCTCCCACGGACGACGCCGCTCATGGCCGTGCCGGACGGCGACCGGCTGCTTGTCGTGGCCTCGAACGCCGGCAAGGACCGCGCGCCGGACTGGTACCTGAACCTCCGCGCCGATCCCTGCGTGCGCGTGCAGCAGGGAAGCGACACGCGGGCCATGCGGGCTCGCGACGCCGTAGGGCCCGAGGCCGGGCCGCTCTGGGAGAGGGCGACGCGCGCCTATCCCGGCTACGGCGTGTATCGGGACATCGCTCACCGCGAGATCCCGCTCGTCGTGCTCGAGCCTTCAGAGGAGGGTTAGTCTTCGATCGATCAGCGATCACCGAGAGCGCAACGCGGCCGAGCGAGAGCGCATGCGGCGCATCGCGGAGCGTGCGAGCGACGACGATCTCGGCCGCCCGATCGATGAGGGTTGGACGGTCGCCACGAGCTTCGCTCACATCGCGTTCTGGGACAGGATCACCAGTGCCCGGTGGAAGGCGATCCTCGCTGGCGAGAGCCTCCAAGACACGCTGCGCTTTCCGCCCGGGGCGATCGACTGGACCAACGAAGCGGCGTCGCCCCAGTGGAGCGCGTTGCCGCGGCGCGCCGCAGCCGAGGATGCCCTGCGAGCCGCGGAAGAGTTGGATCACCTCATCGAACGTCTTCCCGCGTGGGCTATCGAACAGGCCAAGGCGCACGACCGGCCCGGGATGTTCGACCGGACACGGCATCGCGGACAGCACCTGGATCGGATAGAGCAGGTCCTCGGCCCGCCTGGCTAACGTCCATGAGCGACGCCACGTGTGGCACCCCGATCGCATCCGTCACACTGAGGCGGTGAGGAAGCGGAAGGTCGCGGTCCTCGGCGCGACCGGGACGGTCGGGCAGCGGTTCATCAGCCTGCTAGCCGACCATCCCTGGTTCGAGCTGGCCGCGCTCACCACGTCGGACGCCAAGGCGGGGAAGCGATACGGCGACGCCGTGCGGTCGCACCTGCCCGGCGGCATCCCGGACCGCGTGGCCGACATGAAGCTCGAGCCGACGCGGCCGGAGATCGACGCTGAGGTGTGCTTCAGCGCGCTGCCCAACGAGTCCGCCGAGCAGCACGAGGCCGCCCTTGCGAAGGCGGGCCATCACGTCTTCTCCAACGTCAAGACGCATCGCATGGACCCGGACGTCCCGCTGCTGCTGGCCGAGGTCAATGCCGAGCACATGCACGCGCTCGAGGCTCAGCGCCGCCAGCGCGGTTGGAGCGGGTCGATCGTGACCAACGGCAACTGCTCCGCGATCCACCTGGCGCTCGCGCTCGCGCCTCTCCACCGGAGGTGGGGGATCGAGCGGGCCGTTGTGACGACCATGCAGGCGCTGTCCGGCGCCGGCTACCCGGGGGTCGCGTCGCTCGACGCGCTGGACAACGTGGTCCCGTACATCGACGGGGAAGAGGAGAAGATCGCCGCCGAGACGCGCAAGTTCCTGGGCGCCTGGGACGGCGCCGCGTTCCTGCCGGCCGAGATCCCGATGTCGGTAACGGCGACGCGCGTGAGCGTCCGTGACGGACACACCGAGTCGGTCAGCCTGTCGCTCCGCGGCGACCCTGCTGTGGACGAGGTCAAGGCGTGTCTGCGGTCGTTCCGCGGACGGCCGCAGGAGCTGGACCTGCCCACGGCCCCCGAGCGTCCGGTCGTGGTCCTCGACCAGCCCGACCGGCCGCAGCCGGTGCTGGACCGCGACCTGGAGCGGGGAATGGCCTCGGTGGTCGGGCGCGTGCGGCACGACCCGGTCCTGGGGGTCGCCTTCGTCGTGCTCGGCCACAACACCATCCGCGGCGCCGCCGGCGCATCGATCCTGAACGCGGAACTGCTGGCCGCCGAGGGCTGTATCTAGCGCTCGACCAGATAGCCTCGCCGCCGCAGCTCCACCCGCGCCTTCGCGATCAGATCGTGACGCGGGCCCCGCACCGTATGAAGGTGGAGCCCGCCGGTCACCGCGGAGAGCAGGCCCGCGCCCGACCCGTCGAGCCGCCCGAGGAATCGCGCCACGTCTTCGCGCGACCGGATGTGCAGCAGGCCGCGCAGCTCCCCGTACACCGGATGCTCGACGATGACGTCGACGACCTCCAGCCCCAGGTCTACCAGCGCGTGCAGCTCATCGGCCGTCTGGGAGCGCCCGTGGCGGACCGCAAGGATGGCCTGCGCCTCGCCTCTGGGCTCGCGCTCCAGCGCGTAGCCGTGGGGGGTGGCCAGGACGCGCTCGCCTGCGGCGCGCAGGACCGCGACGTCCTGGACGACGACCTGGCGGCTTACGCCGAGCTCGGCGGCGAGCTCGCTCCCGGAGACCGGACGCTTGGCCCGCCGGAGCCGTGCAAGGAGGGTCCGGCGACGCGGCGCGCTCAACCCGTGTAGGCTACCAGGCTGTCTTGACAGTTGACATGACAGACCGACGACCGTCGTGAGCGCTGGCACTTTCGTGGCACGGCTCGATGCCGTCCCGCTGAACCGCTTCCACTGGAAGCTCCTGCTGGTCAGTGGCTTTGGCTGGCTCTTCGACGCCATGGACGTGATCCTGATCGCGTTCCTGGTCGCGCCGATCACCGCCGAGTTCGCGCTCCAGCCCGCCCAGACGGGCATCGTCGTGAGCGCTGGATTCGTCGGCATGTTCATCGGCGCGGCCGTGTCGGGCCGGCTCGCGGACCGCTATGGCCGGAAGACCATCTTCCAGGCGACGCTGCTCATCTTCTCGTTCGGCAGCCTGCTCTCGGCGTTCGCTCCCACGTACGAGCTACTCCTGGCGGCGCGCATCGTCACCGGCCTCGGCCTGGGTGGCGAGCTGCCCGTCGTCGCGACGCTGATGTCGGAGTTCTCACCTCGCAAGTCGCGCGGCCGCATGGTGTCGCTCCTCGAGTCGTTCTGGGCGTACGGCACCATCGCGGCCGGGCTTATCGGCGTCTTCGCGTTGCCGTTCTTCCGCGACGCCGGGTTGGGCGAGTCGGCGTGGAGAGGAGCGTTCCTGGTCGGCGCGCTTCCTGCCTTGTACATCGCCTACCTGCGGCGCGCGCTGCCCGAATCGCCTCGGTACCTGGCGTCGCGAGGCATGCTCAACGAGGCGGACGCCGTGGTGCGCCGGGTGGAGCGTGAGGGTGGCGCTGCGCTCATCACGGTCGCCGCGCCCGTCGCCCCGCCGCCGGCGCCGAAGGTGGGCCTGAGGGATCTCTGGTCAGGCGCCTTCGCCCGCCGGACGGCGATGCTCTGGGTCCTCTGGTTCGGGATCGTCTTCACGTTCTATGGCATCTTCACCTACGTCCCATCGCTCCTGGTAGCACGCGGACTGACGGTCACGCGCAGCAACGAGTTCTTCTTTTTGTCTACGTTCGCGCAGATCCCCGGCTACTTCAGCGCCGCGTGGCTGGTCGAGCGCTGGGGCCGCAAGCCGACGCTCACGACGTACCTGCTCGGCACCGCGGTCTCGGCGTACCTCTTCGGCAACGCGGGTACGGGCACCGATGCGTTCATCTACGCCTCGCTCCTGTCCTTCTTCAACCTCGGGGCATGGGCCGTGGTCTATACGCTGACCCCCGAGATGTACCCGACCGCGATCCGCGCTACCGGATCCGGGACGGCCGCGTCGATCGGCCGGCTCGGCGGGATCATCGGGCCCTTCCTGACGCCGGTCCTCGTCGCGGCTTACGGGCAGGGCGCCGTCTTCGGACTCTTCATGGTCATCCTCGTGATCACCGCGCTGAACGTGTTCCTGCTGGCGGAGGAGACCCGCGGCCGCTCGCTGGAGGAGCTCGGCGAAGGGAGGGTGGCGGCCGTCACCTAGGCCGGGCGAGGGGCTTGACGGGCGCCTGGGTGCCCTCTACCTTCCCATGTGGGAATGGCGCACAAGGCAGACTTCACGCATACCGGGGGGGGCACCGCGGGCCCCAGCCTCGGCCACCTGGTGCTGGACCACCTCGAGGATCTCGAGATCGCCGGCCGCGCCTCGATCACGGCGAAGCGGTACGGAGCCTACCTGGACACGTTCCTCGAGTGGCTCGCGTTCCAGACGCACAAGGATCCGGCGGAGCTCCACGCGGACGACGTCACCGACGAACGGCTGCGTATGTACCGGCTGTTCCTGTCGCGCCGACGCGATCCGCAGACCGGCCGTCCGATCGTGGCCTCGACGCGCAACCTGTACCAGATCGCCCTACGCGGGTTCCTGACGTACGTCGCGCGGCGTCGCAAGATCGCCATCCCGGACCCCGAGGACACGCTGGAGCTTGCCAAGGAGCGCGACATCGAGATCCGCTACCTCGACCGGGCCGAGGTGGACCGCATACGGGAGGCCATCGACCTCTCGAAGCCCAACGGGGTCCGCGACCGTGCGGTGCTGGAGATGCTCTTCGGCACGGGCGTACGCGTCTCGGAGCTGGCCGCGCTCACCATCCGTCAGGTCGATCTGGCCCGGCGCGAGGCCGAGGTCATCGGCAAGGGCGGCAGGTCGCGCCTGGTGCTGCTCACCGAGGAGGCCGCGGGCTGGGTCGACCGCTACATCGCGACGCGCACGGACGACCATCCCGCGATGTTCGTGCGCAGCCACCGCAAGGACGTCCAGGCGCTCTCGGTGCGCCGGATCCAGAAGATCCTGGACGACGCCGCCAAGCGCGCGGGGCTCCCGTTCCGCGTGTCGCCGCACATGCTCCGGCACAGCAGGCTCACGATCCTGGCGCGGCACGCCGGAGTGCAGGCGGCGCAGCGTATCGCAGGCCACAGCTCGCTCGCGACGACGTCGCGCTACCTCCACCTCAGCGACCCGCACCTGCGGGCCGCGTACGACAAAGCGGAGAAGGCCGACCAAAGCGGCTAGCGCCGCTACTTCACCTCGACCTGTCCCAGCATCGTCGCCGGGTGGAACTGGCAGAAGTACGTGTACACCCCGGGCTCTTCGAACGTGAACGTGAACGTGCCGGTGCCGGGGCTGAGGGTGCGGTCGAACCTGCGGTCCCGCGCCCGCGGCACGCCTGAGGTCACCGTATGGGCCATCCGGTCCTTGTTGCTCCAGGTCACGGTCGTACCGGCCGCGACCATGATGGAGGCGGGCACGAACTTCCGATCCTCGAGGGACACTTCGCTGGTCTCCACCGCCGGCCCCAGCTCGGCTGCGGGGCCTGCCCCTCCGCCCGCGCCACCTCCGCCGCAGGCGGAGATCACCAGTGTCGCCGCCATCGCTGCTGCGACGATCCGCCGCACGTAGTCACCCTTCCCGGCCCGCCTCGGGCCACGCCGACCCCGCGGTCCCCTACCCGCGCGCTGGATCATGCCCTACCTGGGACAGCGTGTTAAGCCACCGCGCGATGGCGGCGTCCTCCAGGCCGGCCGCGTCCAGCTCCTCCCCTTCGGCCACCAGGACGGGGATGCGCAGCACGTACCGGTCCTGGACCGGCCCCGGAGCTGTGCTGATGTCCACACGCTCGACCTCCACCGGTCGCTCGAGCGAGATCCGGCGAAGGGCCCGGTAGGCCTCGGCGCAGAGCTCGCAGCCGGGCCGCTCCATGAGCCTGACCCGGATGGGCTCGCCGCGGTGCGTCCGCCGCCGGACCAGCGCGAGCGCCCGGCGCAGGTCTCCTCGCCGCATCGCGCATCATTCTGGGCGTGACTCCTCTCGCCAGGCCCGAGCTCTTCTGGAGCACCGAGCGGGTGGCCTCGAGGCTGGGTGACCCGGAGGTCCGCATCGTGGACTGCCGCTTCGCCTTCGACCGCGACATGCGCGCCGAGTACACGGCCGGTCACCTGCCCGGCGCGGTGCATGTCGACTGGTCGAGGGACCTCGCCGCGCCCCCGCCCCCTTCGGGCCACCCGCGCTGGATGCTGGCCTCGCCGGAGGGCTTCACCGCCGCCATGGAGCGGCTCGGGATCTCGAACGGGACGACCGTCGTCGGCTACGACTCCGAGGGCGGCCACCACGCCGCGCGGCTCTGGCTGGGCCTGCGCCGCTACGGCCACGACGGCTGTGCGGTCATGGAAGGCGGCATCCAGAAGTGGGTGGCGGAGGGCCGGCCGCTCGAGCCAGGCCAAGTGAGCATCGCGCCCGGCCGCTTCCGGCCGCAGCCGCGCGAGGGCGTCGTCGCCAACAAGGCCGAGGTCCTGGACGCGGTGCGGAGCGGCGACCCCTGGCTGCTCGACGTCCGCCGCGAGACCGAGTACACGGGCGAGGAGGTGCGCGCCGCGCGCGGCGGTCACATCCCGGGCGCCGTGAACATCCTCTGGAAGGACGCGCTCCGCGACGACTGGACGCTCCGGGACCCGGACGAGCTCGAGGAGATGTACGCCGACGCCGGCTTCGGCCCCGAGACGCGCGCGGTGACCTACTGCCAGGCCGGGGTGCGCGCCGCCTTCACCAACCTGGTGCTGACCTCCCTCGGCCACCCCGACGTGCGAACGTACGACGGGTCGTGGGAGGAGTGGGGCAACGACCCGGCCGTGCCGGTCGTGACCGGCCGCCAGTAAAGCACGGAGCGCCCATCCTCATGAGCGACTGCTGATCGCCGCGACGTACCGCCCGAAGGGCGCATATGGCAGTTCATGCCATAAGTGATGGCACACCAGGCCATAAAAAATTGAGCGTGCCGATCCGCGCGGGCATCAGCCGATCAGTGCCGAGCCGTGTGCACCTTCTCCCCCACCCGCTCGATCTCCGCGGCGAACGCCGGCGGGACCTCGGCCTCGACGTAGATGCCC
>JBOGTE010000094.1:0-8606 GCA_050692015.1 Candidatus Limnocylindria bacterium | reverse complement strand
GGACGGGTGACGCCGCCGACGAGCTGTTCGCCGGGTACTCCTTCGTGTTCCGCAAGCCCCCCAGGGAGATCGAGCAGACGGTCCGCCACTTCGCGGAGACGATGCGGTTCAACGGTCCACGCATCGGTGAGGCCCTCGGCGTCGCGGTCCATAGCCCGTACATGGACCCGGCCGTGGTCGAGCTCGCCACGCGGCTCTCCGGCGACGAGCTCGTGCTCGATCGTGACGGGACGCGGCTCGGCAAGGCACCGCTCCGTCGGGCCTTCGACGCGGAGCTCGGCGAGCGCCACGCCTATCGCAGGAAGGATCCGATCGAGGTCGGTTCCGGGGCCACGGCCCTGGGACCGCACGTTGCGATGGGGCTCGAGACGGTCCTCACGACCGAGGCCGCGCGGATCCTTGCGGAGGACCGCGTTCGGATCCGGGACGCCGAGCATCTGGCCTACTACCGCATGTACCGCGAGGTGTTCGGCGGACCGCCGCGGGTCGACCCATCGCTGCCGAAGGAGTGTCCGGGCTGCCACGCGCGCGGCCCTGAAGGGACGTACTGCACCGTCTGCGGCGCGTACCCCATCTGATGCGCGTCGTATCCCTGGTGCCGGCTGGGACCGAGATCGCGGCGGCGCTCGGGCTGCTCGACCAGCTCGTCGCGGTCACGCATGACTGTGACTTCCCGCCCGCGGTCCGCTCGCTCCCGCGCCTGACGCGCTCGACGATCCCATCGGGTGCGACGAGCCGCGAGATCGACACGGCGGTCCGGATCGCCGGCGAGCGCGGCGAGAGCACATTCCATCTCGACGCCGTGGCGCTGCGCGAGGCCCGACCGGACGTGATCGTGGGCCAGACCATCTGCCGCGTGTGCGCCGTGACCCTGGAGCAGCTGCCTTCCGCGCTGCCGCGACCGCCGCGGGTCATCCCGTTGGACGGTGAGGACCTGGAGGGCGTGCTATCGGACGTGCGCCGGGTGGCCGATGGGCTCGGCGTCAGCGAGCGTGGCGAGGAGCTCGAGGCCGGGCTGCGCGCGCGGCTGGCCGCGGTCTCGGAGCGAGCGGCTGGCGCGCCGCGGCCGGCCGTGGCTTTCCTCGAGTGGCTGGACCCGCCCTTCAATGGCGGGCACTGGGTGCCCGACCAGATCGCGGCCGCGGGCGGCCGGGACGTTCTCGGCCGAAGCGCCGAGCGCTCGCGTGTCGTGACTTGGGACGAGGTATCGGCCGCACGGCCAGACCTCCTTGTCGCGGCGCTCTGCGGCTTCGGCGTACGCCGGGCGCTGGACGACCTTGCGCTCGCCCGCGCGGTGCCGGGCTGGCGAGGGATTCCCGCCGTGCGGGCGGGTCGCATCTACGCCGCCGACGGGAGCGCGTACTTCAGCCGGCCGGGCCCGCGCCTCATAGACGGTGTCGAGATCCTCGCGACCCTCTTCCATCCGGACCTGTTCGAAGCGCCGGACGTGTCGGCCGCGGTGGCCGCCGCATGACGACTGCGGCCCGCTACGCGCTGATGTGGTCCGGCGGCAAGGACAGCGCGCTCGCGCTCACGCGTGCTCGTGCCGGCGGACTCGAGGTCGCCTCGCTCCTCAACTTCGTCGACGACGTCTCGCGGCGCGTGCGTTTCCACGCGACGCGCGCGGAGCTGATCGCGGCACAGGCCGCGGCCGTCGGGGTGCCGCTCCGCCAGAGCGCGACGTCCTGGGGCGGCTTCGAGGCGGCGTTCCGCGCCGTCCTCGCCGACCTCGTCCGCGAGCGCTTCGCCGGAGTGATCTTCGGCGACATCCATCTCGCCGACGTCCGTGCGTGGTACGAGGAGCGCGTGCGTGACGCGGGGCTCGAACACGTCGAGCCGCTCTGGGGCAAGCCGCCGGCGGCGCTGCTGGGCGAGTTCGTCTCCGGCGGGGGACGGGCCGTCGTGACGTGCTGCGAGCGGGCGAAGCTCGACGACGGCTGGCTGGGACGGATCATCGACGAGCGCTTCGCCCGGGAGATCGCAGGAGCCGGCATCGACGTCTGCGGGGAGAACGGCGAGTACCACTCGTTCGCCTTCGCGGGCCCGATCTTCCGCACGCCGGTCGCATGGAGCGGCGGCGAGGTCCGCATCCAGGACGGCTTCGCGCAGCTCGACCTCTTATCTCCGCTCGACGCGGTCGTCGGAGAGGTCGTGGTGGCGCAGCAGCAGCTCGCGCACGACGTCCGCTCGGGGAGGCCAAAGGCATGGGGGAAGCTCGCGGCGCTCGGCGTCGTCGCGTACCGCCGTTGCCTCGGCCGGGCGCTCTCCGAACCGGAGCGGCGCGCGCTGTGGTCCGCGCTCTGGCGCGCGACGCACGCGACGGTGCGATAGGCTTCGCTCGCAACTGAATACGCGGGCCATCAGCGAAGCCGGTGAGACTCCGGCAGGGTCGCGCCACCGTGATGGAGCACTGACTCCGAACTCGGGTCGCCTGATGTACCGCTCGCGGCCAACACACCTTCGCGAGAAAGGGTGAGGTCAGATGGACATCACACGGCGGTCGCTGCTCGGCACTCTCAGCGCGCTCCTCATCTCGTCATTGGTCGTCGCCTGTGGCGGCGGCCAGACCACCCCGACGCCATCCGCGACGCCTCAGCAAGGCGTGGCGGCCAGTCCGACCCCAACGCTCGCCTTCCCGGTCACGGTCACCGACTTCCAGGGAAAGAGCGTCGTCATTCCGAAGAGACCGGAGCGGATCGTCGCGATCGGCCCGTCGAACACCGAGTACCTGTTCGCCCTCGGCGCAGGTGATCGCGTCGTCGCCGTCGACGACTTCTCCGACGAGCCGCCCGCGGCCAAGGCGAAGGAGAAGATCGGAGGCGTCAAGCCGAACGTCGAGAAGATCGTCGCGCTGCGATCGGATCTCGTCGTGAGCCTCCTGATCTCGGACGGTTCACTCGAGCGCATCGCCGCTCAGGGCATCCCCGTTCTGGTCATCAGCCCTACCGGGATCGCCGATGTCTCCCGCACAGCGGTGCTCCTAGGGACCGCGATCGGCGCGGATGGCGCGAAGCTGGCCAGCTCGATCGACGAAGGGCTGGCAGCGGTACGCGCTCAGGCGGCCAGCGTGCCTAAGAAGCGCGTTTTCCATGAGGTCGATGCGAGCGACCCGACGAAGCTGTTCACCGCCGGGCCCGGATCATTCATCCACGAGCTCATCGAGCTCGCCGGCGGCATCAATGTCGCCGCGACGGCCGCGTCGCCCTTCCCGCAGTTCTCGCCCGAGGAGATCATCCACGCCGATCCCGAGGTCATCGTGCTCGGCGATGCGGGGTACGGGGTGACGGTGGAGCAGGTCCGCACGCGTCCGGGCTGGTCGGCGATAACGGCGGTGCGCAACGGCCGCATCGTGCCGGTAGACCCGAACCTCATGCACCGCGCGGGTCCCCGGATCGTCGAGGCCGCGGAGGCGTACCTCCGCATCATCCGCGAGACCCCGTAGAAGGGGGCGAGCGCGTGCGCAGGCCACCCTACGCACCGGTACTCGCCGCGCTCGCCCTGGCTCTCTTCGTCGCGATCGTGCTCGCCGTCGGCGTCGGCGCCGTCGCCATCCCCCCGGCCCGCGTTCTAACCACGCTGCTCGGCGGCGGCGATCCGGCCGAGGCGGCGATCATCCTCTCCCTGCGGCTGCCCCGCGTCCTCGGCGCCGCGCTGGTGGGGGCGGCGCTCGCCGCGGCCGGCGCATTGCTTCAGGGCCTCCTTCGGAATCCGCTCGCGGACCCGTACGTCCTTGGCACGTCCGCCGGCGCAAGCATCGGCGCGGTCATCGGGCTGCTGATCGCGGGCGCGGCGGGGTTCCTCGTCGTGCCGGGTCTGGCCTTCGTCGGGGCGATCCTCTCGATCGTGATCGTGTGGCAGCTGGCGCGGGTCGGTCCGGAGACGTCCGTCGTCACGCTCCTCCTCGCCGGCGTCGTCTTCTCCTCGTTCGCCGGCGCGATCGTCACTTTCTTCCTCGTGATGAGCGACCGGCTGCAGCTTCGCCTGGCCACCGTGTTGGGCTGGCTCATGGGCGGCGTTTCCATCGTCACCTGGGCTCAGCTCGCCGTCTCCGCGGCCCTCGTGGGGGTGGCCCTCGGTGTCGCGATCGCGATCGCCTGGCGGCTCGACGCGCTTTCGCTGGGCGAGGAGACGGCGGCGCAGCTCGGCGTGGACGTCGAGGCGGTCAAGAGGTCGGTCGTCGCGGTCGCCGCGCTGCTCACGGCCGCCGCGGTCTCTATCGCCGGGCTCGTCGCGTTCGTCGGCCTGGTCGCGCCGCACGCCACGCGGCTGATCGTGGGCCCCGCGCACCTCAGGCTCGTGCCGGCCGCGGCCCTCGTCGGCGCCGGTTTCGTGGTCCTGGCGGATCTCGTCGCGCGGATCGTGCTCGCGCCGTCGGAGCTTCCGATGGGGGTGATCAGCGGCCTCGTCGGCGGCCCCTTCTTCTTCGCACTGCTCTGGCGGCATCGGGCCGCATACCGGCTGTGACGCTCATCGAGGCGCGCGACCTCCACGCGGGCTATCCCGGCCACGACGTCCTTCACGGGATCGACCTGTCCGTCCGCGGCGGCGAGCGTCTCGCGCTGATCGGCCCGAACGGCGCCGGGAAGACGACACTGCTCCGGGCGCTCGCGGGAACGCTTCGCGCGGCATCGGGGGAGGTCCTCCTCGATGGGGTGCCCCTCGCGACGATCCGCCCACGCGCTCGCGCGCGGCGCATCGCCGTCGTCCCTCAGCTCTTCACTACGCCCTTCGCGTTCACCGCCCGAGAGGTCGCGACCCTGGGCAGGACGCCCTACGTCGGGGCCTTCGGTCGCCCATCGAGCGCCGACCGTGCGGCCGTCGTCCAGGCCATGTCGCGGACGGACTGCCTCGGCGTGGCCGAGCGGCGATTCTCCGAGCTCTCCGGCGGCGAGCGGCAGCGCGTGGTCGTCGCGATGGCCCTGGCCCAGGAGCCAGATGTCCTGCTGCTCGACGAGCCCACCGTCCATCTCGACCCCGCCCACCAGCGTGGGTTGCTGACGCTCATCGGCGGCCTCGCCAGCGAGCTCGGGATCCTTGCCATCGCGGTGCTCCACGACCTCAACCTCGCCGCCGCCATGTCCGATCGCGTGGTCGCGCTCGATGGCGGCGCCGTCGTGGCCGACGGCCGGCCGGCGGATGTGCTGACGCCCGGGACGGTCGGTCGGGTCTTCGGCCCCGGCCTCGACGTCGGCGTTCGGGAGGGCGTGCCCTTCGTCCTGCCGGGGCGCTAGCGGGCGCTCACTCGCTTCCTTAGGATCACGCGCGACCCAGGGGCTCGTTCAGAACGCAACGACCCCATCTCGAAGGAGCTCACTTGCTGTTCGCGCTGCTCGTCGCCGGTGCCCTCACGATCGGGTCCGTCGGCGATCCCGTCCGGGCGTCAGAGCTGTCCGTCGCCCGTGGCACTGCCGCGCAGGCGGCGACGTGCGTTGACGAGGCCGGTCCGGGCATCCCGCCGCCCGCAACGGTGACCTCGGGCCTCCCGGGCTATCACGCGGCCTGGTACGGCCAGAGCGGCTACCCCATCCTCTGCCCCGGCAGCACCGCGACCGCGACGGTCGCCTTCATGAACACCGGGAGCCTCGGCTGGTACTCGGGCCGGGCCGGCCAGGCGGCCTACCTCGGGACCTGGGGCCCCGAGCCCGGCCAGGACCAGGCGAGCGTGCTGGGCGGCACCGACACCGGCTGGCCCAGCGCCGGCCGCATCGCGGCCCAGCCTGCCGAGTACGTGGGTCCGGGCGACGTCGCCTGGTTCCAGTTCACGGTCAAGGCGCCCGAGACGCCCGGCGTGTACCGCCTGGCCCTGCGGCCGCTCATCGAGGGCACGCGGTGGATGGAGGACTACGGGGTCTTCTGGTACGTGACGGTGCAGACCCTCGACGGAGCGGTGCCGCAGCTTCCGGTCCAGCCGCCGGCGCGCACCTACCACCCGAGCCAGGGCGCCGACGGGTCCCGCTCGCTCCGAGCGAGCGCGCTCATGTACCACTACGTCGGCGAGCTGCCCCCCGACGCGGACAGGTTCCGCGTCGACCTCACCGTGAGCCCCGCCGACTTCGAGGAGCAGCTCCTCTGGCTGAAGGCCAACGGGTACCACACCATCACGTCGGTGGACCTCTGGTGGGCGCTGGACACCGGGAACCCGCTGCCGCCCAAGCCGGTGCTGCTCACGTTCGACGACGGCCACCGCGACCACTACGAGAACGTGCTGCCGCTCCTCCTGAAGCACGGCATGGTCGGCACGTTCGCCGTCACCGCGAACCTGATCGAGCGGCCCGGCTACATGACGAAGGCGATGGTGCGCGCGCTCGCCGACGCCGGCATGGACGTCCAGTCTCACGCCGTGGATCACGTGAGCGTGAACCGGCTCTCGTTCGAGCAGCAGGTCTACCAGCTCTGCACCTCGCGCCGGCTCCTCGAGGAGTGGACCGGCCGGGAGGTGCGCCACTTCATCTATCCCGCGGGCGACTACCTGCCGCTACCGGCGGCGGCCCTCACCGGGTGCGGCTACCTGAGCGCGTACCGCAAGGACGGCGGATCGGTGCAGTCCAGCAGCTGGATGTACGAGCTGCGCCGCTACCGCGTCCGCGGGCAGCAGGGCCTGGCTCCGCTCCTGGTGGCCCTGGCGCAATGAGACTCAGCCCGCGGCGCGCTCCGCGGGCACGGCAACGGGTCCGCTCCAGCCCCAGTCCCAGCGGGCCAGGTCCTCGATGAGCTCGTGGCTCGTCAGGTCGAGCGCGATCGGCGTCACGCTGATCTTGCCGGCGCGCACGGCGGCGACGTCGGTGCCCGCCTCGGCCGCCTCGCTCACCGCCGGGCCGCCCACCCAGTAGTAGGGGTTGCCGTACGGGTCCAGGCGCTCGATGAGCTGGTCGTTGTAGTTGCGCTTGCCCAGCCGCGTCACCTCCACCCCGAGGATCCGGTCGGCGGTGAGTGCCGGGACGTTCACGTTCAGGAGGGCGTCCGGGATGAAGCCGCGCTCGAAGACGTTGCGCGCCAGGAGCGCCGCGAAGGCCGCCGCCGGGCCGTAGTCGAGGTCCGCGCCGAAGCCGCCCACCGAGATGGCGATCGAGGGGATGTTCGAGAGCAGCCCCTCCATCGCCGCGGCCACGGTACCGGAGTAGGTGATGTCGTCGCCCAGGTTCGCGCCGCGGTTGATGCCGCTCACGATGAGGTCCGGCTTCTGCTTCAGGAAGCCGAGGACCGCGAGGCGCACGCAGTCCGTCGGACTCCCGTCGGTCATGAAGGCGGCGCGGCCGCCACGCAGGCGGGTGGGCCGGCAGCGCAGCGGGCGGAACAGGGTGATGGAGTGGCTGGCCCCGCTCCAGTTGGTCTCCGGGACGATGATGTGCACCTCGCCGACCGCCGCGAGCGCGTCGGCGAGCGGGTCGAGGGCGTCGGCCTCGACGCCGTCGTCGTTGGTGATGAGGATGTGGCGCCCCGTCACTGCCGCGCCACGGTGATCTCGCCCGGCGGCGCCTCGCGGTCGATGATCAGCCGGTCGGCCTCCTCCCGCGTGCGCCGGCCCTGCGTCACCTGGTAGACGTATCGCGCGAAGGTGTTCGCGATGCCGGCGAGCGGCATCGCCAGGAGCACGCCCCAGAAGCCGGCGAGGCGCGCTCCGACGAGCAGGGCGAAGAACACGAAGAGCGGGTGGATCCCGATGACGTTCGCCATCACCCGCGGCCCGATCACGCTCAGGATCAGCTGCTGCATCGCCATGGTCAGGACGAAGACGAGCAGGAACCGGTCCGCGGCGCCGAGCACCGTGGTGGCGAAGACCGGGATGACCGCGATGAACGGACCGAAGAACGGGATGACCATCAGCAGACCCGAGGCGAGCGCGAGGAGCCCGGCGAACGGAACACCGAGCGACGCCAGGATCAGGAGCATCCCGACGCCGTAGATGAGACCCAAGAGGAGCGACGCGCGGATGAACCCGCCGAAGGAGCGGTCCGCGCTCTGGCGGAAGAGCTCGGCCTCGCTGTGCAGCTCCGGCGAGAGCAGGCCGGTGAAGCGGTCCCACAGGCGGTCGCCGTCCAAGAGCATGAAGAACGCGATGATCAGGACCAGGCCGGTGTTGAAGACGAGCACCCCCGTCGCGGCGACTATGGAGAGGGCGTCCGCGGCGAACGCGCCGGTGAGGTCGCCGAGGCGGCCCGGGAGGCTGCCGTAGAGGCCCTCGATGTCCACCGGGATGCCCGCGCCTTCCAGCTGGTCCTGCAGGTCGATCACGATCTGCTCGGCCTCCTCGCCGAACTCCGGAGCGCGGTCCGCCAGGGCCGCCAGCTGCCCGGCGATCGCGGGCACGCCGAACGCGAGGACGACGGCGAGCACGACGAAGATCGCGGCGTAGACGACGGCCACCGCCCCCAGCCGGCCGAGCCGCGCCCGCCGCTCCAGCTTGTCCACGAGGGGCACGAGCAGGTACGCGACCGCCCAGGAGACCAGGAACACCAGGAGCACGTCGGCGATCAGCGCGAGCGCCCCGATCACGGCCGCCGCGACCTGGACCGCCAGGAACGCGACCAGCAGCGCGAGCGCCGCGGTCACCAGGGTCCGGTCGCGCGGCGACAGGTCCACGCCGCAAGGATGTCACGCTCTCGTGG
>JBOGTE010000093.1:0-8683 GCA_050692015.1 Candidatus Limnocylindria bacterium | reverse complement strand
GGGTATCCGGACGGCCTGAAGGGCGATGACATCCCGCTGGGATCGAGGGTGATCATCGTGGCGGACGCCTACGAGGCCATGACCTCGGACCGCATCTACCGCAAGGCGATCGGGCACGAGCGCGCAATGGAGCAGCTGCACAAGTACAAGGGGATCCAGTTCGACCCGGACGTCGTGCGGGCGATGGACCGCCTCCTCGAGAAGAGAGGCCCGGCCGCGTTCGAGGTGAGCGACCTTCCCAGCATCGAGTACGAGACCCTGGCCGCGCTCCGCCTGCGCCTCGCCCAGCCGCCGGCCGGCCGCGACGCCCATGTTGGCTAGCGCCATCGCGCTGGGTGTCGCCGCGGGCTGGGTGGCGGGGGGACGCACGCTCCGGCGGCTCGGGGAGGTGCGGATCCGATGGTGGCCCCTTCTAGTCGTGGCGGTCGGGCTCCGGGCGCTGGCGCCTCTGTTCGGCGAGCTCAGTGCCGCCGCCTACGTCGCCGCATTCGCCAGCATCGCGATCGTCGCCCTCGTCGATCGCCGGCTCCCGGGGATGACCGCCATCGCCGCCGGCGCGACGTTGAACACGCTGGTGGTCGCGGCGAACGGCGGAATGCCGGTCGATGCCGCGGCGGTCGCGTCCGCCGGCGCCGTGATGCCGGCCGACCGGCTCCACATCGACCTCACACCCGCGACCCGGCTGCCGCAGCTCGCCGACGTGATCCCCATGGCGGTGTTCAGGAACGTCTACAGCGTCGGGGACGTCCTCCTCGCCGCCGGCGGGTTCTGGCTGCCGTTCGCCTGGATGCGCCGGCGCTGAGCGGCGCCACCGCGCTGCAGGCGTTCCGGTCGCCGAACTTCGCGCTGCTCTGGTCGGCCCAGGTCGTCAGCGGCTTCGGGGACAAGATCACGATCTTCGCGCTGGCCTTCGTGACGTGGGAGCTGACCCGGTCCGCGGTCTCGACGACGCTGGCGATCGTCATCAGCACCATCCCGCACGCGATCTTCGGCTTCTTCGGCGGTGCCATCGCCGACGCGGCCGGGCATCGCCGCACCATGATCGCCTGCGACGTCGTTCGGATGGTCGCGATCGGCGTGATCCCGGCGATCCTCCTGGCGGGCGCGCCGCTGTGGGTCGCTTACGTCCTTGTGCTCGTGGCGGCGATGTGCTCGGCGATCTTCAACCCGACCCGGATGGCGATCATCCCCGATCTCGTCCCCCCGGAGCGCCTCGGCGCCAGCAACTCCATGGTGTTCGCGTCCGACCGGACGGTGGAGATCCTCGGGACGCTCACCGCCGGGATCCTCGTCGCGCTGCTCCGCGAGTCGGCGTTCTACGTCGATGCGCTGACCTTCGGCCTCTCGGCGGTCCTGCTCGGCCGGATCTCCATGGTCGAACGGCCGGCGCGGGCCGTCTCGTGGGGGCGGATCTGGTCCGACGCGCTCGACGGCGTGCGCCTCCTCCGCGACCACGCCGTGCTGCGGGCAAATACCGTCTTCGCGCTCCTGGCGCAGCTGTCCCTGCCCATCGTGAACGGCCTCACGCCGGTGCTCATCTTCCGCGAGTACGGCCTCGGACCGGAGCACTTCGGGGTCACCGAGGCGGCGATCGCCGTCGGCGCGGTCGTGGCCGGCATCTTCTATCCGGCGTTCCTCGGTCGCGTCCGCAAGGGACGGGCGATCGTCGCGGGCTTCGCGCTCCTCGGCCTCGTCATGGTGGCGATCGCGCTGGCGCCGAGCTTCCCGCTCGCGGTCGTCCTCTTCGCGCTCCTGGGGGTGACGAACGTGGTCTTCCTGATCCCGATCATGACGCTGGTGCAGGAGCAGACCCCGGCGGGCGCTCGCGCTCGCGTGTTCGGCGCCCGGTTCGCGCTCCTCAACCTGACCTGGCTGCCCGTCATCCTGGTCGGCGCGCTGCTGGCCGAGGTGCTCACCGTCCAGGCGGTCTTCGCGGCAGCCGGCCTGTTCACGCTCGGCGTCGCGCTGGTCGGCTCGCTCTTTCGCGTCGTCCGCGACGTGGCCTAGCGCCCGCTCGCTCCCACTACAGGCAGCAGCGCCTCGGCGGGGTTGACATGTACGCTGGGCGGACACAAACTGCCGCTCGGCATGGGGAGAAGACGGCTAGTGACGCTTTGGTGCGGCCGAAATGGCCAGGAACCGTACATCTAATGGCTCAGAAGACCATCCTCGTCGCGGACGACGACGCCGCGATCCGCTCGCTCCTCCGCCAGGTGCTGCAGGAGGACGGCTATCTCGTCCACGAGGCGGCCACCGGCGTGGAGGTCGTGGACAAGGTCAAAGAGGAGAGCCCCGACCTCGTGATCATGGACGTCCGGATGCCGGAGCTGGACGGCATCGAGGCCCTCTCGCGGGTGAAAGCCACCAACCCGCGCACGGCGGTCCTGATCATGACCGCCTTCGGCAGCTCGAACGCGGCCATCCGGGCGATGGAGCTGGGCGCCTTCGACTACGTCACCAAGCCCTTCGAGCTGGACAAGATCGACCACCAGGTGAGCAAGGTCTTCGAGTACCAGGAGCTCGCCGCGGAGGTCGAGGTCCTGCGCGGCGAGATCTCGTCGCTGGTCCAGACGGAGCGCATCGTGGGCAACTCGCCCGCGATGCAGGAGGTCTACAAGACGGTCGGCAAGGTTGCGAAGTCGGACGCCACCGTCCTGGTCTCGGGCGAGAGCGGCACCGGCAAGGAGCTGGTCGCCGAGGCGCTGCACTACAACTCGAACCGCCGCGCCGGCCCGCTGGTGAAGGTCTCGTGTGCGGCCCTCCCGGAGACGCTCCTCGAGGCGGAGCTGTTCGGTCACGAGAAGGGCTCCTTCACCGGCGCGATGACCCAGCGCCGCGGCCGCTTCGAGATGGCCGACAAGGGCACGATCTTCCTGGACGAGATCGGCGAGATGAGCCTGCAGACCCAGACCAAGCTCCTGCGGGTGCTGCAGGACCGCAAGATCGAGCGCGTCGGGTCGTCGATCCCCATCAAGGTGGACCTGCGGATCATCTGCGCCACCAACAAGGACCTGCAGAAGCAGGTCGAGCAGACCAAGTTCCGGGACGACCTCTTCTACCGGCTGAACGTCATCCACATCCACATGCCGCCGCTGCGCGAGCGCAAGGAGGACATCCCCGCGCTGGTGGAGCACTTCCTGGCGAAGCACCGCTACAGCGCCACGGCCCAGCCGGCCGCCATCAGCGAGGAGGCGCTCCGCCGCCTCATGGAGTACGACTGGCCCGGCAACGTGCGCGAGCTCGAGAACGTGGTCGAGCGGGCGGTCGTGCTGTCGCGAGGGCAGGTCATCACCAGCCGCGAGCTGCCCTTCGGGGACCATGAGGCCGACGGCGAGGACCACACCGACGACCTCCCCACCGAGCGCTCGTTCTTCAAGAAGTCGGTCGCCCAGTTCGAGAAGGACCTGATCATGAAGGCGCTCCGGGACGCGGTCGGCAACCGCTCCAAAGCGGCCGAGATGCTGGGGATCTACCGTCGGCTCCTCTATGCCAAGATCAAGGAGTACGGCCTCGAGGGCTACCCGCCCAAGGGCCGCTAGCCTCGTCCGCGTCGCCGAGGCGACCGGATCCTCCGCGCGGAGCTGGGACGCCGCCGTGACCGACGCGGTCAGAGAGGCGAAGGAGGCGAAGGACCCCATCGCCGTCGAGGTGGTCAGGCTCTGGGCGGACCTCGGCCCCCGCGGGCGCCTCCGGACCTACCGCGCGAACGTGAAGGTGGCCTACCGGCAGAGCGTGGCCCGCTAGGCGCCATCTGTCGTATCCGTTGACACGCTAGGCGGGCAATGACACGATCCCTCCTCGTGCTGGCAGGCGGCCGGCCAGAGGGGGAGACGATGGCGGAGACCGACGGCCGGACGGCCCTGGCGCAGGTCCTGGTGGCGAACGACGGCGAGGTCATCTCCCGCCTGCGGCTCTCCGCGGCCGAGGCCGCGCGGGTCTGCAAGGTCACCCCGCGCCAGCTCATCTACTGGACCAGAAAGGGTTTGATCAGACCCTCGGCCGACGGCGACCACGACTACGACGTCTTCGCAATGGAGAAGGTCATCCGGATCCGCCAGGCCCTCGAGAAGGGGTACTCGCTCGAGAAGGCCGCGCAGATCGTGCAGCGCGAGATGAACAGCCTCTCGGCCGAGGTCGAGCGCCTCGGCTCGCTGGGCGCCGACGAGCTCGAGGCGGAGCTCCGCCGGCGGCTCGAGCGCCTGGAGGAGCGCCTGGCGTCGGTCCGCCGCACGCTCCCGGCGGCGCTCGAGATGGGGCGCCTGCGGCGCGCGGTCGCGCTCCTGGCCAGGCTGGAGGCGCAGGGCGAGCTGCACCGTGCCGGCTCCGACGGCGAGGCCGCCAAGTCGCTGGCGCTACGCCTGGGCCGGGCGGTCGAGGAGCTGGAGCAGGTGCTGAGCGAGGTCCAGCCCGCGCAGGCCTGAGCCGTCGCGCCGCTCATTTGAGGCGCTCACGCGCACTGCTGGACAGCGAGACGCTCCCGCTACGCTCCTTTCGGTGACGCTCCGCACTGCCGCCGCGGTCGCCGCGGGCAAGCTAGCGCGAGCGGGACTCCAGACTCTCGGCCGCGGGGCAACCGCCCTGCCCGGACTCGTCACGCTCACGCTCGACCCGGCCGCGCTCGGACGGATGACCGCGGGCTTCGCGCACGGCGCCGTGCTCGTCTCCGGCACCAACGGCAAGACGACGACCTCGCGCATGCTCGCCGACGTCGTCCGCGCGGCGGGCTGGTCGCCCGTCCACAACCGCTCGGGCTCCAACCTCGACCGCGGCATCGCGGCGGAGCTGGTCGCCCGCTCGGGCTGGACCGGCACGCCCTCCGGCGACGTGGGGATCTTCGAGGTGGACGAGGCCTCCGTGCCGCGCCTCTTGGCGAGGCTCGAGCCCCGCGTCGTGCTCGTCCTGAACCTGTTCCGTGACCAGATGGACCGCTACTTCGAGCTGGCGCAGCTCGCGGCGCGGATCCGGACCTCGTTCTCGTCGCTGATGGCAGCGACCACGCTCGTCCTGAACGCCGACGACCCGCTCGTCGTCCGCCTCGGCGACGGCCACCCCGGCCGCGTCCTGCGGTTCGGGATCGACGACCCCTCCGTCGGTGGGACGATCGCGCAGCACATCAGCGACGCGACCCACTGTCCCCGCTGCTCGGCGCGGCTTCACTACTCGCGTGTCGTCCTCGCGCACGTGGGGGACTGGTCGTGCCCGGCGTGCGGCTTCGCCCGGCCGAGGCCCGAGATCTCGGCGACCCGGGTCGAGATCGGCCGCGGCGGCAGCGTGGTGCACCTGGCGGGAGCGACGGAGCCGCTGCGGGTCCCGCTGCCGGGTCTCTATAACGCGTACAACGCCCTGGCCGCGCTGGCCGCGGCGCGCGCGCTCGGGATCGCGGAGGAGACCGCGGTCCGCTCGATCTCCACGTTCCGCCCCGCCTTCGGGCGGCTCGAGGTCGTCGAGGCCGACGGCCGCAGCCTGCGGCTGGTGCTGGTGAAGAACCCCGCGGGCTTCAACGCGGCCATCGCCTCGCTCCTGGAGCAGGGCGGCACGCACCGGATCCTCGCGGCGCTGAACGACCGGGACGCGGACGGCCGCGACGTCTCCTGGATCTGGGACGCCGACTTCGAGGCGCTCGCTCCCGCGGTCGAGCACGCGGTGGTCACCGGCCTGCGCGGCCGCGACCTCGCGCTGCGCCTCAAGTACGCGGGCCTCGAGCGCGAGCGCATGGAGGTGGTGGACGGCTGGTCCGACGCCCTGCGGCGCGCCCTGGACACCGCGCCAGCCGGCGGCGAGGTCGTGGTGCTGACGACGTACACGGCGCTCCTAGCCCTGCGCCGGGAGCTCGCCCGCCTGGGCCACGTCGGGCAGTTCTGGGAGGACTGAGCGGGATGGACGTGCGCATCACCCACCTCTACCCGGACCTCATGTGCATCTACGGCGACCGCGGGAACGTGCTGGCCCTGGCGCAGCGCGCGCGGTGGCGCGGTATCGCCGCCGAGGTCCGAGAGCACCAGGCCGGCGAGCCGCTCGACCCCGACTGGGCCGACCTGTACTTCTTCGGCGGCGGCCAGGACGTGGGGCAGGACGTAGTGTCGCGCGACCTCCAGGGGCCGAACGGCGAGGCCCTGCGCCGCGCCCTCGACCCTCCCGGCGGGACCCGCGCCGCCGGCGCCGCGTGCCTCTCCGTGTGCGGCGGCTACCAGCTGCTCGGCCGCGAGTACGTCCCGGCCGAGGGGCCGTCCATCCCCGGCCTGGGCGTGCTCGACGTCACCACGCGCGCCGGCACGAAGCGCTTCGTGAACAACCTGCTGGCCGAGGCGCCGCAGGGGACGCTCATCGGGTTCGAGAACCACTCCGGGCGCACGTACCTCGGCCCGGGCGCGCGCCCGCTCGCGAGGGTGCTGGTCGGGCACGGCAACAACGGCGAGGACAAGACCGAGGGCGCCGTGCAGGGGAAGGTCGTCGGGACCTACTGCCACGGCTCGGTGCTCCCCAAGAACCCCTGGCTCGCGGACCTGCTGCTGGGCTGGGCCCTCGAGCGGCGGCACGGACCGGTCGCGCTCGCGCCGCTGGACGACGCCGAGGAGACGGCGGCGCAGCGCTCCGCGGTGGAGGTCGCCCGGACCCGGCCTTAGGCGGCAAAGCCGCCTTTCCTTAACGCGTGGGGCTCCGCCCCCGCCGGCACCCCCCCCGAACTTCGAGGGCACAAGGCATTGCCGATGGAGCGGTCCCGTGCACGGGTCGGCTCGCGCCTGCGTCAGCTTCGGCCTCGTCGCGCTGCTGCTCGCCCTCGCCCTCCCCGTTCCAGCCGGCGCCGACGGCGGCTGCGGAGCGCCGGGCCGGCCCGCCTGCACGGTCCTGCGTCCGCTCGCCGCGACCGCGCCCTCGCCGGTGGGCCTCGGAGCCCCGGACTGCGTGGTGCAGATCGGCGGGCTCGGCAGCACCGCCGGCTCGACGGCCCGCGCCTTCGAGGGGCTACGCATCGACGGCGCCGCAGTCAGCGTCCTTGACTACGACGCGGTCGGAAAGGTCGCCGCCGCCGCGGAGGCCCTGCGGCACCACGTCGCGCGCATCTCCCCGTCATGCGATGCGATCCACCTCGTGGCCCACTCGATGGGCGGTGTCGTGGCGGACCGCGCCTTCTCGAAGGGCCTCTCGGGCGCGGAGGGCATCGCGACGTACCTGCCGCTCGCGAGCCCGCACAACGGATCGTCGCTCGCACGGGAGCTCTGCGGTGTCGGCGACGGGGACCCCGAGTACGCCGCACTGCTGCGGCACCTCTCCTCCCTTCTGGACCTGCCGGACCCAACGGCGGACGGCATCTGCGACCTCGCTCAGGTCCAGCCTCCACGTCCGCCTCGCGGCGTCTCGACCGCGCGTCTCCGGCTCGTCACGGACCCGCTGGTGCTGCGCCGCGACCACGCGGCTCCGTACCGCGACGTGCGAGAGCTCCTGCCGCTCGAGCCCGCGGAGGCCGAGGGCCACAGCGGGATCCTCGCGAGCGCGCAGGCCCGCGAGATCGTCCGGAGCTCGATCGCGGAGCGCTCCGTCGCGGCGGACGGCCGCGGCGCTGCCTACCGGCTCGCCGCCGATTCCGCCAGCCGCGGCGCGGAAGGCGTGCTCTCGCCGGCGCACCAGGCCGTGGGGGACCTCGTCTGGTCGGGCGCGGCCGTCGCGCGCCTGGCCGCTTTCGCGCGAGGCCTGCTCCAGCAGGTCCGCGAGAGCGTCGTGCTCGCGGGTCCGCACGTCCTCTCCTACCTCTCGCATCTGCCGACGGTCGGCTCGGAGCGCCTCTCGCGGTGAGCGAGCGCGGCCAGGCCCTCGTCGAGTTCGCGCTCGTCCTGCCCTTTCTGCTGGCCTTCGCGCTGGCGATCGCGCTGATGACCGAGATCGGCGTGGCGCGACTGGCTCTTGAGCACGCGGCCGCCGAGGCCGCGCGCATCGGGTCCCTCACCAACGACGACGAGGACATCCGGCGCGCCGCTCTGGCGGCCGTCGCCCCGATCGACGCCGCAGCGGTGACCGTCCGCATCGAGCCGGGGGAGCTGGACCCCCCGCGTGACCACGACCCGCGCGGCTCGATCCTCTTCGTCACCCTCGAGCACAGCGTCGCGGTGCCGCTGGGGATCGCCGGACTCCCGGGTGTGACCGTTCGCGCGCGCGCCGTACGCGTCATGGAGTGGACGCCCTGACGCGGGCCGAGCGCGGCCAGTCCCTCGTGGTAGCGGCCCTCCTCGCGGCCGTCGCGGCGCTCGCCCTCACCCTCGTTCACGGCACGGGGGACAGGCTCGTCTCCGCGGTGCGCGACCAGCGCGCCGGCGAGGCCGCCGTCGCCGCAGCCGGCTCCGCCGTCGCGGACCTCCAGCTGGCGCGGGTCCGGTCCGCCGGTCGCGCCCTCACGCTGGCGGAGATCGAGGCGTTCGCCGCCGAGGACGCCGTCCTCGAGGCCGCGCGGGAGGCGGCGCGGCGGATGGCCGAGGCGCACGGAGGGGCCGGGCCGGTCGAGGTCACGATCAAGAGCTTCGGAAGCGAGATCGAGGTGCACCTCACTCTCGGCGGCAGGCGTCACATCGCCCTCCTCTCGCCGCCGGCGTGATCCGCCGCAGTTTCGCCCGCGGGATCCCGCGCCGGCGGCTGGGGTTCGGCGCCGCGGCCGCCGTCGCCGTCGTGCTGGCGCTCGCCGGTGCCGCCGCGC
>JBOGTE010000092.1:0-8714 GCA_050692015.1 Candidatus Limnocylindria bacterium | reverse complement strand
GTGCGGTGATTTTGGGATCCTCACGGGGATCCAGATGGCCCTCGCCCAGCTCAACCTCGACCCCGACAAGGTCGCTGTGTTCAGCGGGATCGGCTGCTCGGGCAAGACGCCGCACTACATCAAGGCCTACGGGTTCCACACGCTGCACGGACGCGTGCTCCCGGTCGCGACAGGCGCGCGCCTCGCCAACAGCGGCGTCACCGTCATCGCCCTGGGCGGCGACGGTGACGGATACGGCATCGGCTCCGGCTACTTCGTCAACAGCGGGCGCCGCAACGTGGACATGCCGTACCTCGTGCACAACAACAACGTGTACGGGCTGACCAAGGGCCAGGCCTCCCCCACCCTGTCGAAGGGCAAGAAGACCAAGTCGATGCCCGAGCAGGCCATCCAGGACGGGATCAACCCCATTGCCATGGCCGTGGCGGCCGGATACACGTTCATCGCCCGCGGCTACGCGCTCGACCCAAAGAACCTCGCTCGGATCATCGCCGCCTCGATCGAGCACAAGGGCGCGGCCCTCGTGGACGTGCTACAGACCTGCCCCACCTACAACGACCTCTACACCAAGGAGTGGTACGAGGGCGCGGACCTCCCCGAGAAGAAGTCGCGGCTCTACAAGCTCGAGGACACCGGCTTCGACCCGGTCGTGCACGACGTCACGGATGAGCAGGAGATCGTGCAGAAGAAGGCGGCCGCGGTCATCAAGTCGTACGAGAAGGAGCCCATCCCGATCGGGATCTACTACCAGGCCGAGCTCCCGACGTACGAGGACGCCCTGCGTCAGCGCATCCCGACACTGGCGGACAAGGCCCTGGTGGACGTGGACGTCTGGAACAGGGACGTCAGCGCGCTGCTCGAGGCGATGCGATAGCGCCACGACCGGCGGTCCGTCTCGACCACGTCGTCATCGCGGTCTCCGACTGGGAGCGCTCCAACGCGTTCTACCGCGACGTGCTCGGCGCCGAGCTGGTCGAGATCGACCGCGGGCGGTGGGCTTACCAGATCGCGGACCAGCGCCTCAACGTGCACGGTCCCGGTTCCACGCCGCATCCGGTGGCCAAGGACCGCGTTCGCCCAGGCAATAGCGACATGTGCTTCGAGTGGCCGGGTCCGATTGAGGACGCGGCCGCGCACCTGCGCGAGCACGGAGTCGAGATCGAGGTCGGCCCGGCGCCGCGGCAGGGCGCGAAGGGCCAGGGCATGAGCGTGTACTTCCGCGACCCCGACGGCTCGCTGCTCGAATTCATCAGCTACTCGCCTGACTGAACCAGGATCGCGTGCTCTGATCTGGACCCTCAGCCCTGCGCCGTGGCGCTAGTCGGGAAGATGCGGCGCGCAGCCGCGATCCCGAGGAACATCAACGCCGCGGAAAGGACGGACCCGATCAGCCACCAGCCGACACCCATGACCCCCGCCCCGTAGGCGTTTTCGACCGCGGTGGCTGCCGAGTTCAGTCCTGCGGCAATGAGCGCGGCAGTGCGTGGCCGTAGCGGCATGAGCCGCCGGCCCAGAACGTGTAGTCCAGCTCCGGCGGCGAAGTGCAGGAGCGGAGGCACGAGGACCATCAGCGACCGTGGCCGGACGAACCACATCACACCCAGCCATACCGGATCGGTCACGGCGCTCTCCCCCGCGAGGTCAGGCGCAGCGAGGAACAGCGCGCCGAGGCCAAGCCCGACCACCACCGAGACGCCCATCCGTTCACGGTATGCGGGCGTGTTCTCCCTCTACAGGCGAAACATATGCTCGCGCCCCGCGTCATTACGGCTGTGAGGATCCACCTGGCTTTGGCGGCCCTCCTTCTCACCAGCTGCTTCGGTAGCACCCCGGCGACCGTCCCGGTTTCGGATACCGCGGGCGTGTCCGCCTCGGCCCCGACAGCTGCGTTAGGTATGCCGCAAAGCGCGCCTCCCAAGAGCACCGCGACCGCAACGCCTTTGGCGGCCGCCGAGTACGAAGCATTCGCTACCGGAACGCTGGGCCCCCCAGGGCTCGCCGCAGGCCGTGTTGCGGCGTACCGGCCGCTGATCTTGGCAACATTCGCGCCGCCCGGCGCCTCCGACGCCGAATACGTCCCCTACTTCAGCTACGACGGCGCGGAATGGACCCGGATCGATCTGCCGCGACATCCGGGAGAGATAGTCACCGCGCTGGGGGTATCACCGAACCGGCGGTACGTGTTCGTTGGTACAAGCGAGGGCCGCATCCTGCGGCGCGAGCCTTTCAGCATCCCGGGGCAGTGGGAGGAGGTGTACGCCGCGCCGCGCGGCACGTTCCAGCCGGTAGTCACCGGGTTCGCCTTCCATGGCGACCGCGTGTACGCGGCACTCAAGGGGGTCCTTACGTCTGCTACCGGCCGTCGGTTCGAGGACTGGACGCCCGGACTCGGCGACCTCGAAGCCGCGATCGAGCACCGTGGCCGCTTCGGAACGTCGAATCCGGCCCCGATCGGCGGCCGTGTGATCGTCGGTATCGGCGGGGTGATGCCCGGGTCGACCGGAACGTGGGTCCGCACGGCTGAGGGACGCTGGGAGCGGACCGGACTGGAAGCCGAGCACCGATTCGTCGTCCTCGACGAGGAGGTCGTCGCCGTCAGGATCACCAGCGCGGTCGGTATCGCGCCCGCGCACGTGAGCCGCGACGCGGGACGCACATGGCTCGAAGCCGCGGTAGGTGCGCCGCTGGTTGGCTTTATCAACGTTGCTGCGTCCTCCGTGGGAGCGATCGCTTTGAGCCCGGACGGACTCTTCCGGCTCCGGCCCGACCTGAACTGGGAGCGACTGGCGGCCATCGCAACAGATCGCTGGTCCTTCGCGGTGAGCGGTCGAGATGTGTTCGTCCCCCACGTGAGCGGACTCCAGCGTTTCCGCATTGAGCGGCCGCTGGCAGCCGACCCAGAGTTCTGCGGAGTCGAACAGACGCGGCAAGGCCAAGAGTGGTACGTACGCGACGCGGCAATGCGGGAGTGCTTATGGCAGGCATATCTCGCGGGGACTACGGCCCGGCTCGTCAGCTACGCATACACGATCGAGGGCGGGCCGATCGTGCGCACGATCACGGTGGACGGCGGTCGGATAGCGATCTTCATCGAGTCGAACGACCCGTTCGGCTTCACAGGTGAGCTCGAGCTCTCATGCACGAACCTCACACGCTCGGGACCCGATCACCTGGATCTCGACGCAACGGGCTGTTCAGGCCCGGAGGATCGTTTCGTGTTGTGACCCGCGTCCGCCTTTGAGTCGTCGATCCTGGGACTGATATCAGCCGGACGAAGCCCACTACGGTCTCGCCTCAGACGCTTCGGACACGGCGAGGTCGACGACCGGCCTGTAGTGGTCGCGGAGGTCGCTCCGCCACGGCTCCGCGCGCCGCGCCAGCTCACTGACGACCATCCGGAAGATGACCGCCCGAAGCAATAGCTGCGGCCATTCCGGGAAGTCACGGATAAGCCCGAGGATCGGAGGCTCCGCGCCCTCCCACGCGAGGGCGTCTCCCACCGCGAGGGCGGCGCTGTAGCCGACCGGGCGCCAGTAGAGCGACAGGTCGATGATCGCGGGTGGCAATCCGTCGGCAAAGAGGACGTTGCCGACCAGGTCCCCGTGGATGAGCTGGCGAGGCAGGTCGATCGGACGCCGCGCGGCAAGCAGCCGGCCCAGATGCGGGACATGGGCGAACTCACTTGCCGGCAACTCTTCCCACGCCACACGATCCGCGATGCGCCAGCGGTCGGTGCGGCGGTCGATGAACTCCGGTCTTGCGACGCCGGAGACAGCCGCATGGAACGCCGCGGCCGCCGCGAGCAGCTCCGGCCAGCGCGTGACACTGTGCTCGCCCTCGAGACGGCTCCACGCGGACCATCCATCAGTGACCCATCGACCGTCCCTGGCCGCGAGCGGCCGAGCGAGCCGGAAGCCCCGTTGCTCGACGGTCGCGGCCAGGTCCGCGATCCAGTTCGCCGCGGCTTCGTCCTCTGCGGGCTTGAGCACCACATCGCCAGCAGCCCACGTACGCCCGCGGCCGGTCGTATATCTCCTCGGCATCGCAGCCACGCCGAACTCCTCGAGGACCGTCGTCGGAGGCGCGTCGATCGGGCCCGCTCGCGCCGTCCGCAGCAGTTCTCGGAATAGCGGCGCGATCGGCGACCAATACCGGGGCGTCAGCGGGCCGATCGGGTCCTCGTCGTCGATCTCGTGCCAACCGACGGCGTGCACGATCTCGCCGTCGACCGACTGCGCCGGCGCGAGCTCTTCCGTCTCGACCGCACCCAGTAGCAGGGCGTAGCCCTGCATGCCAGTGACACCCGGCGGGAGCGGGAGTCTGCGCACGATCCGGCACCGCGCGCCGGCCTCCTCCCAGACCTCGCGCACGGCAGCTTCCTCCAGAGTCTCGCCGGGCTTGATGCCACCTCCGGGCAGGATCCAGAAGTAGCCCTCGGCATCCTGGTGCTGGACCATCAGGATCCGATCCCGGTTCAGAACGATCACACGGACGCGCGCAGGCGTCTCGCTTACGAGGGATCCGTCGGCCGACGTCGTCATCGCCGATCAGGCGATGATCGCGACCGCAGACAGCACGGCTTTAGCGAGCACTGCTTCCCCGTCGACGCGGGCGCGCGCCCCGACCGCATCTGCGTCCAAGCCGAGCGTTACCAGGCGCCACCAATCATCGGCGGCCACGACCAATGCCGTGCCGGGCCCGTCAGTGAACCCGTCGAGCAGCTGCCACCGATCGGCTTCCCTGACTACGGTCCACATGCCGCCTGCATCGCCGGTGACGCGAACGGACACCGCGCTGCCCGCGGGCCGTTCGTGAGGTGCCAGAGCGACCGGCAGTGCGTGCATCGAGGCCGCGACCACCGGAGCGAGAAAGCTCGCCTCGTGCTGGCCCGGCCGCCCTACGGCGTCGCGGATGTGCTGCTGGTGGACCCACCGCTCCATGTATTCACGCGCCAGGTCGAGCCACACGGGGGCTGGACCGGAGCCGGCCCAGGACACGCTGCCACCCATCACCGTTGGGTCGAGCCCTTCGAAGTAGCTGAACATGAGTGGGCCCGCCGCTCGGAGAAGCTCGATGGTGAGTCGGGGGCTGAAGCGGCGCGCGGCCGCCACCCAGTCCTGGTTGAACCGTTCGAGGAATGCGCCGAGAGACTCGTGCTCACCTGGCTGGAAGCGGAGAACGCCATCTCGCCGGCGTGCGATGTTTCCGAGGTCTCCTCCGAGCAGGTGAAGTGCGACATCGTGTACGTCCCAACCCGAGCAGGCGGTCGGATGGGACCAGTCCCGATCGGGGAGGTCTCTTAGCAGCCCGAGCAGCGCATCCCGATCCGGCTGGAATAGGTGGCGGACCTCGATGGGTCGCGGGACGGTGAAGTGCCCCGGGTCCTGGCGGAGACGGCTCATCGCCCGAGCTTGTCCTGTAGGACCTGAAAGGCCGACCGCGTGTTGTCCCACTGGAACAACGCATGTGCGTCGTCGAATGAGCGCCACTGGTACTCCGTGTGCTCAGCGTCGAGCCGAGGCTCCCACCCGGCCGGCGCCTCGACGGCAAGGTTCTCAAGGGTGATCCTGCTCACGCCTGGCGGGTAGTTGCCATGCGCGTGGTCGCCGAACGGATCGCGCTGTGAGCACTTGAGATCCTGTAGTTGCGCCGCCGCCTGGAGGCCAGTTTCCTCTTCGAGTTCCCGTCCGGCTGCGTCGCGAGGCGTCTCTCCCTCCTCTACTCCGCCCGCCGGAATGTGCCAGATCCCGTCGCGTGCTCGCTTGAGGGGAAGCACCGCACCCCGGCGGTGAACGAAGACACTTACTTCTCGACCCGTCCTCATGAGCACCGGAGTCTACGTAGTCGGCTTCTTGGATCGACGGATCGGACACTGGACCGGCGATCTGCTGAAAGGCCTCTGACTCGCTGGCGGCTACGCCGTCCGGGACGACAGCGCTGGTCGGGCTACCTTCAGTCGAATGACGTGGGCTCTCCGTCCCCTTGAGCCGGCCGGAGACGCGGACGTGATCTACGCCCTCTGGCATCGCTCGGTGCCGACGTGGCCGATCCCCCGCGAGCGACTGACGGCCGCGACGCGGGGAGGCTTCGTGGTCGAGCACGGGTCGCGGGTCGTCGGCGCGGTCGGCGTTCAGCCGGCGGGGATCGCGTATCTCATCGTCGATCCCGAGATGCGGGGACGCGGGATCGGCTCGGACCTGCACGCCGCAGCCCTCGCATCGCTCGAGGCGCGCGGCGTCGGCAGGGCCGTGCTGGGATCAGGTGGCCGTCCCCAGGTCTGGCCTGGGATCCCGCGCGACCTGGCTGAGACTGAGCGGTTCTTCGCCACTCGCGGCTGGACCATGGGCCATGTCAGTGGGGATCTCACGCAGGAGCTCGCGACGTACTCGGCGCCGGCGGGGGCGATCGATCGTGCCACCGCGGCGGGGATCTCGTTCGCGGTCTGCGACAGCGGCGATGCCGAAGCGCTCCTCGCTTACGAGGAACGTGAGCACCCGAACTGGATCCCGTTCTTTCGGGAGCACCTCGCATCCGACCCGAACTCCATCCTCACCGCCCGCGACGCCAGCGGCCAGATCGTCGCAGCCCTACTGATCGAGGCCCCACCCCGCTACGTGTGCTTCTGGTCCACGCTGCTCGGCGACGACGCTGCGGAGATCGGGTGCGTCGGCGTTGCGGCGGACCGCAACGGAGAAGGGATCGGTACTGCGCTCATGGCCGTCGCGACGGAGCGCGTGCGCGATGCCGGCGCGCTAACGGCGTACCTGAGCTGGACGGTCCGCTGGTCCTTCTACGCGCGCCTCGGCTACCGGATATGGCGCGAATACCAGATGGCCGATCGGACTCTCGTCGATCGGTGATCGCGAGTCCTGAGTCTCGTCAGGCATGTTGGTGCGTCTTATAGGCGCACCTATTATAGGCGTGGCTATAATAGGCGGGTGAAGTTCTACGACCGGGCGCGGGAGTTCCAAGACATCCAGGACATCCTGGCGGACAGCAGCTGCACGCTGACCATCGTCTACGGCCCTCGAGATGCGGGTAAGAGCCGTCTGCTCGAGGTGGCGCTCGCGGATCAACGTCACTACTCGTACCAGGCAACGAAGCGCGTCATGTCCCAGCAGATGCCGGACATGACGGCCGCACTGACCGAGATGGACCCCGGCATCATCACCGCTGGGCCGCTTCCATCCGTCGAGGCGGTGTTCGACATCCTTGCCGAGCACGCCGACCGTGCTCCGACGAGGCCTCTGCCGATCGTGATCGATGAGTTGCCGTACCTCGCCGACGCGGATAAGGGCCTGCTCACCGTCTTCCAGAAGTGGTGGCGGCGGGAACGCAAGAAGCGGAAGAACCTCAAGGTCTTCTTCCTTGGCTCACGTCAGTCCTGGATGAAGAAGGAGGCTGTCTCCGAGGAAGCCGCGCTCAAGACGGCGCGCACGCACAACCTGGAGATCCGTCCGCTCAACTACCACTTCGCGGCGTCGTTCTACCCCGGGTGGGATGCGACCGACCGCATCCGCGCGTGGGGTGTATGGGGCGGCCTTCCAGGGATCCTCGAACTGATCGATCCCTCGCGCTCTCTGATGGAGAACATTCGGGACCTCACGCTTCGTCCTCGGGCCCGCCTCTATACCGAGCCTGACTGGCTGAAGTTCACAGAGCTCCGCAGTGAAGTCGTGTATTCGTCGCTCGTGCGGTCCATCGCTCATGGTGCGCGCAGCGCTGGAAACGTCGCGAAGGGGATCGGGAAGAACTCGGCGACCGACGTGAAGATCTATCTTGACGAGTTGAGAGAGGCTCGCGTCGCAGAGCGCCGACCCGCGCTAGCCGCGAAAGGCGAGGCTCAAAGAACCGCTATGTATGTGCTGACAGACCCGTTCTTGAGCTACTGGTACCGCTTCATCGACCCGAACAAGTCGACGTTGGAGCGCGGCAACCTCGCGCCTACGTTGGCGCTTCTCGCAGATCCGCAGGAAGGCCTCGACAAGCTGATCTCAGAGCAAGCGTTCGAGGACGTGTGCCGTGAGTTCTTTGCCGAGGCTCATGACGCCGGCCGGCTTCCGAAGGATCTCGCGTACAGCCATCTCGGGTCGTGGTGGAAGGGCAGCCGTGAAGAGAGTTCGGAGCAGCTGGACCTGGTCGCCTACGACAAGCGCGAACTGACCGCCGTTGGCGAGTGCAAGTGGACCAACGATCCGGTCGGCATGAGCGAGGTGCGCGATCTCGAGCGGATCGTCCGTGAGGCAAGCGCGGAGCTGAAGCCCAAGGCCGGGCATTACCGTTTGCTCTTCGCCAAGAGCGGCTTCACCAGGGACGTGCGCGACCTTGCCCAAGACCCAGCTGCCCGCCTTCTCATCTTCGAGCCAGCGGACCTGTACTGGCAGCTGTCGCGCTCGATCACGCCCGGTCGATCCGCACGGACCTCGCCCGTCAAGCGAGCTGCTGCCACGCCACCTTGAGGACTATTGCCTCACGCAGCGCATTGCGACCGGGCCTGTAACGAGATCTAGGAGCCGGCGCTCGCCCGGGTGACGACCCGCCGCACAACGGGCGGCTCCGGGGTCGGCGCGTCCGCCTCGGGCGCCGTCTCGAAGCGACGCTCGTAGAGCCGCTGGTACAGGCCGCCGCTCGCGATCAGCTCCGCGTGCGTGCCGCGCTCGACGATGCGGCCTCTCTCGAGCACGAGGATGCGGTCGGCGCGCTCGACGGTCGTG
>JBOGTE010000091.1:0-8903 GCA_050692015.1 Candidatus Limnocylindria bacterium | reverse complement strand
CTGTGGCGGTCCACCGCGAAGCGCGCGGCGGTCGTGGTCGCCTCCGGGGCCATCGGCGCCGAGCGGGCGGCCCAGGCGACGGTCGAGGGCGCCGTCTACGCGATGTGGCGGCCCGAGGCGCATCGCACCAGCGCCGGCGACCGCCGGCTTCCGCCTCTGGGCACGGTGCTGCTCGTGCTGGATGGGAAGGCGGACGTCGCGCGGGCGGTCGTACGGGGGCAGGCGGTGGGGGAGGCGGTCAATGTGGCCCGCCGGCTGGCCAACGAGCCGGCGAACCTGATGACGCCGACCAACGTGGCCGAGGAGGCCCGGGCACTGGCGAAGGCGCACGGCCTGGAGATCGAGGTCCTCGACCGCGAGCGCTGCCGCAAGCTCGGCATGCACTCGTACCTGTCAGTGGCGCAGGGCAGCCACGAGCCGCCCCGGTTCATCGTCCTCCGCCACAAGGGTCGCGGCGGCGACGCTACGCGCCCAGGGGCCCCTTCCCCTGGGTACGACATCGCCTTCGTGGGCAAGGGCATCACCTTCGACTCCGGAGGCATCTCGATCAAGCCCGCCGAGGGCATGCATCGCATGAAGATGGACATGAGCGGGGCGGCCGCGGTCATCGCCGCCATGGGCGCGGTGGCGGCGCTGGGGATCAGGGCCGACGTCCTGGCCGTCGCTCCCTGCACCGAGAACCTTCCGGGCGGCGCGGCGACCAAGCCCGGCGACGTGTTCACCAGCATGAGCGGCCGCACGGTGGAGGTCCTGAACACCGACGCCGAAGGCCGCCTCGTGCTGATCGACGGCGTCACCTACGCGGAGCGCGAGGGCGCGCGCCGCATCGTGGACGTCGCCACGCTCACCGGCGCCATCCAGATCGCGCTGGGCCACCACTTCACCGGCCTGTTCGGCCGGCCGGACGCCTTCGTGGCCGAGGTCCGCGCGGCCGGCGAGGCCGCCGGCGACCGCCTCTGGCCCATGCCGCTCACCGATGAGTACCGCGAGGAGATCCGCAGCGACATCGCCGACATCGTCAACAGCGCCGGCCGCGAAGGCGGCGCCAGCAAGGGCGCGGCGTTCATAGACGCCGTGATCGACGAGCACACCGAGTGGGCGCACCTGGACATCGCCAGCACTGCCTGGTCGGACCGGGACCGGCCGCAGTCCCCGAAGGGGCCGCAGGGTCCCGCCGTCCGCACGCTCATCGAGCTGGCGGAGCGTGCCGCGGCCCTCTAGCGGGGCGCCGCCGCCCGCGGCCAGGCCCACGCGCGTGGAGCAGGAGGAGCTGCCGCTCCGCGTGGCCGAGGCCGCGCCGGACATCCTGCGCACGCTCACGCCGGAGCAGCGCGAGGCGGTCGAGCACGGCGAGGGCCCGCTCCTGGTCATCGCCGGCGCCGGCACGGGAAAGACCCACGTCATCACCGCGCGCATCGTCCACCTGATCCGGTCAGGCGCCGCGAAACCGCACGAGATCCTCGCGCTGACTTTCACCGAGAAGGCCGCCGCGACGATGCAGGAGCGCGTGGACCTCAGCACCCCGATGGGGCAGAACGACGCGGCGATCCGGACCTTCCACGCGTTCGGCGACGAGGTGTTCCGCGAGTTCGCGCTCGAGCTCGGGAGGGCCGGGGAGCTCCGCGTCCTCTCCTCGGCGGAGCAGGTGATCTTCGTCCGCGAGCATCTGTACGAGCTGCCTTTGCGCAGGTACAGGCCCGCCGGGGATCCGCTCCGCCACGTGCGCGCGCTGCTCGACCTCTTCGCGCGCGCGCGAGATGACGACATCTCGCCGGACCAGTACCTCGCATTCGCGCAGGGGCTGCGCGCGACCGTGGCGAGCGCCGGCGATCCGGTCGCGGCTGCGGACGAAGCCGATGCCCAGGAGGAGCTCGCCGCGGCGTACGCCGCCTACACGGCGCTCAAGGAGAAGCACGGCGTCATCGACTTCGGCGACCAGATCGCCCTGACGCTGGAGCTGCTACGCGCCAGGCCCGCGGCGGCCCGCCGTCTCCAGGCTCGCTACGGCTTCGTCCTGGTGGACGAGTTCCAGGACACCAACGAGGCGCAGTTCGGCATCATCCGCCGTCTCGTCGAGCCGCGCCGGGACCTGACCGTCGTCGGCGACGACGACCAGTCCATCTTCGGGTGGCGCGGCGCGACGCTGGGGAACTTCGACGCCTTCCTCGAGGCGTACCCGGACCGGAAGGTCGTCACGCTCCTGGAGAACCGGCGCTCCCCGCAGGGCCTGCTGGACGCGGCGTACCGGCTGATCCAGCACGATCCGGAGCGCCTCGAGGCGCGCCTGGGCATCTCCAAGCACCTGCGCGGCCGTCCCTCGACCGGGAGCGACGACGTGGAGCACCTCCCCTTCGGCAGCGCCGCGGAGGAGGCCGAGGAGGTCGCCGCGCGCATCGCGCAGCTGGCCCTCCGCGCGCAGCGCCCCTACGGGTACTTCGCGGTGCTCGTTCGGAACAACGCCGACGCCAACCGGGTGCTGAACGCTCTCGCCGCGCGCGGGATCCCGGCGCACTTCTCCGGGGGCGGCCAGCTCTACGACCGGCCCGAGGTCCGCCTGCTCATCGCGTTCCTGGCGTCCGTCGCGTCTCCCACGGATTCGCAGCACCTCTACTTCCTCGCGACGTCCTCGCTCTACGCCTTCCCCCCGCACGAGCTGGCCCGGGCGGCCGAGGCGCACGAGCGGCGGCGCCGCCCGCTGCGCGAGCTGTTCGAGGAGGTCGCCGCGGGTACCGCCGTCGGCTACGGCGGGGACGCCGTCGCGGCGGCGAAGAAGCTGGTGGACGACCTGCGGTCGTACGAGGCACGGGCCACCGAGCTCACCACCGCCGAGCTGCTGTACGAGTTCCTGGAGCGGTCGCAGCTCCTCGGCCGCTACCTCGATCCGGACTCCGCCCTCGCGGAGGAGCAGGGCCGGAACGTGGCCAAGTTCTTCCGCCTGGTCTCGAGCGCCGGCCGCGCGCTGCCCACCGACCGCGCGGCGTTCTTCGTCCCGCACCTCGAGCTGCTGCGCGAGGCGGGGGACGACCCCGCCGCGGCGGACTACGAGTCGAGCGAGGCCGCGGTCAACGTACTCACCATCCACAAGGCGAAGGGGCTCGAGTTCGGCGTGGTCTTCCTCGTGGTCGCGACCGACGAGCGCCTCCCGGGCCGGCCGCGGGCGCCGGAGCTCCCGCTGCCCGAGGGCCTTGCACGCACGCCGGCCCTCTCGCGCGACCGGCACGTCGCCGAGGAGCGCCGCCTGGCCTACGTGGCGATGACGAGAGCCAAGGAGCGCTTCTTCTTCACCAGCGCGACCGACTACGGCGGGACGCGCGGCCACCGGCCCAGCCGCTTCATCGGGGAGGCGCTCGGCGTCCAGCCGAAGCCGCTCGAGGTCCGGCTCTCCGCCTACGAGGAGCTGACGCGCTCCGCGCCGCGGGCCGAGGAGGCCGACTCGCGGCTGCCGGCGCTCGGGCCGGACGACGTGCTGACCGTCTCCTACAGCCAGATCGACGACTACCGCCGCTGCCCGCTCCGGTACCGGTTCGCCCACGTGCTGCGGATCCCGACCCTGCCGACGCCCCAGCTCATCTACGGCGACGCGCTCCACCGCGCGGTCCATGACTACCTCCAGAAGAAGGTCGAGGGCCTGCGGCCGACGTTCGACGACCTGGAGCGGACCTTCCGCGCGACCTGGCTCTCGGAGGGCTTCATCTCACCGGAGCACGAGGCCGACCGGTTCGAGGCGGGGCTCGCGGCGCTCCGCCGCTTCCACGAACGGGAGAAGGACGCGCCCGCGCCGGACATGGTCGAGCAGCGCTTCTCCTTCATGCTCGGCAGGGACCGGGTGGTCGGGCGGTGGGACCGGGTGGACCGCGGTCCCGAGGGCGCCGTCGTCATCGACTACAAGTCCTCGGCCCTGGAGGAGGACGACACCGACTCGGCCCAGCGGAAGGCCACCCGCGATCTCCAGCTGCTGGTCTACGCGCTGGCCTACGAGCGCATGTACGGCGAGCGGCCCGCGAAGGTCGCGCTCCACTTCCTCGAGTCGGGGCAGCGAGGGGAGGTCGCGCCGCAGGCCGACGCGGTGAGCGCCGTGCGCGCGCAGATCAGCGCGACGGCCGGCCGGATCCGCGCGCGGGAGTTCCCGGCCGAGCCGCTGAAGCCGGAGGTCCGCACCTGCCGGCAGTGCCCCTACGAGCGCGTGTGTCCCGAGTCGTGGGCGGCGCGCGCGGTCGCGGGGACCGGCGTCTAGATCCGGTCGGATCCAGCGTCCGCCGCCTGTGCGCAAGGACGCCCCCTGTAGATGCCTATTTCACAGGGACAGCGGCAAAGACGACGCTAATCCTCCCGGCGCCGCGGATCGACCGGGCGGAGCAGGAGGGCGGCCGCGCCGAAGAAGAGGACCGCGATGAGGAAGGCGGCCCGCGGCCCGCTGGCGAGGTCGATCGCGCCGACGAGGTCCATCGTCGGCCCGCCGACCGCGAGGGCGAACGGTCCGGCGGCGGCGCTGAAGACGTTCGAGATGCCCATGAACCGACCCGTGGTGGCCTTCGGGATGATGTCGGTCATGAGGGCCCAGTCCACGGCGAGGAACGCGCCCGCACCCATGCCGAAGACGACGACGAAGGCGAGCGCGACCGGCATGGCCGGCGCGAGCGCCACGCCCGTCATCCCGACCGCGCCCAGGAGGCATGCGGCGTAGATGAGCGGCTTGCGGCCCAACCGGTCCGAAGCGTGCGCCGCGGGGATGGTCGAGAGACCCGTGGTGACGGCGATCGCTCCCGTGGCCAGCAGCACCCAGAAGCCCGCCTCCTCTTCGGTGAGCCCGTGCGACCGGCGCAGGTAGAAGAAGATCAGGCTGGTCAGCATCGCCGTCGCCATGAGGAAGAAGAGCCGCGATGCCAGCAGCCAGAGGTAGCTGCGGTGCTGGAGGAGGTCGCGGCCCCAGGCGGACGCCGCGATGGCCATCCAGGTGCGCGCCCGCGGCGGTGCGCCTCGACCCTCGTCGACCCAGCGCAGCGTCGCGATCGCGGTGATCAGCTCGACGAGACCGAGGCTGATCGTCGCGAGGAAGATGTCCCCGAAGATCAGGCCGATGACGGAGGCCGCGAAGAATCCGAAGACGCGGCCGAGCACGATCATGACGCCCATCAGCGCGCTCGCCAGACCGACCTGGCGCGCCGGCACGAGGTCGGGCACGTAGCCCTGGAAGGGCCCCTGCGCCAGGTTCGAGGAGAACTGCAGCATCACGAAGAAGGCGACCACGGTGAGGAACGTGTCGGCGCTGGCCAGGCCGTAGAGGAAGACCAGGTCGAGGGCGGTGCCGAGCAGGATGTAGGGCTTGCGCCGCCCCCACCGCGACACGGTGAAGTCGGAGATGGCGCCGAAGGTGGGCTGGACGATCATCGCGGTGATGGCGCCGAGGATCGTGATGAGCGCGATCCCGCGGCCGGCCTGCGCCACGCCGACGAGGTCGTCCATGCGGATCTGGAGGATCAGGTCGAGCCCGCCCCAGATGAGGTTCATGCCCAGCCAGTAGATGGACAGCGCGAAGAGGTGCCAGAAGGGCAGGACCAGGGTCGGACGCCCGATCGCGGGGGCCGCGACGACGGAGCCATCGCGCATGGCCCGTAAGTATCCGGGCGTGTGGCGCGCTGTTCGTGCGCGCATGCCGTCTCGTGCGGAAGACGTGGTAGCCCGTGTGAACGGCTGTTCTATACTGTGAGGATGACGGATCCCTCGGTCCATCGCCGTCGCCCGGTGGCGAGGGCTGGGACAATGATCCGGCGCGGGGCGGCGCGACGCAGGACCGGAGGGTCGTGGTGATCGAGGCCGTCGCGCTCGTCGCGCTCTTGCTCGCGGTCCTCGCGCTGGCCGTGGCGGCTGCCGTCATCGTGCGTAGCGGGCGGACGCACGACGCTCCGGCGGCGCCGGCCAGCGCGCCGCTCGATCTGCTTCAGGCACAGGTGGCGGAGCTCGCGCGCGCAACGACGGCCAGCGTCGGCGAGCTCCGGACCGAGGTCCAACGGTCGCTCGGCACGGCCGAGGAGCGCATCGTCACCCATTCGGGCGCCACGAACCGCGCTCTCACGGACCTGGCCCGGCAGCTCGGGCAGCTGGGTGAGCGCAGCGACCGCATCGGCGAGCTCGCGCGCGAGATCGGCTCCCTGCACGACCTCCTCCGCCTGCCGCAGCCGCGCGGCGGCTTCGGCGAGCTGATGCTGGAGCGCGTGCTCGCGGACAGCCTGCCGGCCGAGGCGTTCGCGCTGCAGTACACGTTCAGGGACGGCGCGCGCGTCGATGCGATCGTGCGGTCCGGCGGGCGCATCGTCCCCATCGACGCGAAGTTCCCGGTGGACGCGTTCCGCGCGATGCAGGCGGCCACGACGGACCAGGAGAGGGCCTCCAAGCGCAGGGCCTTTCTCCAGCAGGTGAAGCGTCACGTGGACGCGGTCGGCCGCTACGTGAAGCCGGACGAGGACACGATCGATCTTGCCTTCCTGTACGTGCCGGCGGAGCAGGTCTTCTACGCCGCCTTCGTGGTCGCCGAAGAGGACGAGGACATGCGCGCGTACTGCGCGGCGCAGCGGGTCATGCCGGTGTCGCCGAACACGCTGGTGTCCTACCTGCAGCTGGTCGCGCTGGGGCTGCGGGGCCTGGCCATCGAGCAGCGCTCGCGCGAGCTGCACGAGCACATCCGCCGCGCGGCCATCGAGCTCGAGCGGTTCCGGGAGCTGCACGACCAGCTCGGGCGCCACGTCGAGAACGCCTCCAAGAAGTTCACCGAGTCCCTGCGCGCGCTCGACCGCGCGACGGGTGCGGTCGAGACGCTGGGCCAGACCTCCATCGCCGCGCCCGCGCAGACGACGCTGCCCATCGAGGTGGCGCCGGAGGACGGCCGCCGTGCGAACGGCACGGACAGGAATGGGTCGAGCGACGAGCGGCTTCGCCGCGAGGAGCGAGTCCACCAGTGATCGAGCGAAGCGAGGCGGCGCAGGCCGGCGGCGCGAAAGCGAGCCGGACGAGCGCGTTGAGCAGGGAGCGCTAGCTGCGCCGCGTGCTCGCGTTCCTTGCGCTCGTCTCGGTCGGAGCCATCGCCGCCCTCGTGATGACGCAGGAGCCCACCCAGGCGGGCGTGCTCGCCGTCGTCGCAGCCGCGTCGGTGGCGACCGCGTCGATCGGAGCGCTGCTCCTGCTGCGCTTCGCCGCGGTGGGGCGGAGCGCCCGCGCGCGGGCCTCGCGCTTCGCCGCGCTCCGCCGGGGCATCGAGCTCGGCGCCATCGTGGGGCTCATCGCCACGCTCCGCCTCATCGACGGCCTGACGCCGCTCACGGCGCTCTTCGTGGTGCTGTCGTTCGCCATAGCCGAGTACGTGCTCTCCGCCGGCGCTTCACGGGCGTCCTAGAACTCCTAGGCTTCGCGTCCTGAGCGACCTCCTGATCCGCGGCGGCATGGTCATCGACGGCTCCGGGGCGCCGGCCCGGCGCGCGGACGTCGGCATCCGCGACGGCCGCGTCGCCGCGATCGCGGAAGGCCTCGCGAGCGCGGGACTCGTGATCGACGCGAGCGGGATGGCGGTCGCGCCGGGCTTCATCGACATCCATTCCCATTCGGACGAGTCGATGTTCGTGAACAGCGCGCTCGAGAGCGCGCTCCACCAGGGAGTGACCACGGTGGTGTGCGGCAACTGCGGGGGAGCGTCGGCACCGGTCCTGGGCCAGGCCGCCTCGGAGCTGGAGCGCGAGCTAGCGCGCTTCGATCTCGAGCGCACCTGGACCTCGTTCGGCGAATACGCGGCCGCCGTGGAGCGGAACGGGGCCGCCGTCAACGTCTGCTCCTTCGTGGGCCACGGCACGCTGCGCATGTGCGTGCTGGGCGCCGAGGACCGCGCGCCGACGGCGGGCGAGCTGTCGGCGATGAAGGCGCTCCTCGCCTCCGCGCTCGCGGAGGGCGCGGTCGGCCTGTCAACCGGACTTATATATCCGCCGAGCGCGTACGGGATGACCGACGAGATCGTCGCGCTGGCGACCGTCGTCCGCGACCGCGGCGGCCTCTACGCGAGCCACATCCGGAACGAGAGCGACGCGCTGCTCGACGCGGTCGAGGAGGGCATCGAGATCGGCCGGCGGTCGGGCGTGCGCGTGGAGCTCTCGCACCACAAGGCCTCCGGCAAGGGGAACTGGGGGCGGGTGCGGGAGTCCACCGCGCTCATCGAGCGCGCTCAGGCGGAGGGCATCGACGTCACGGCCGACCAGTACCCCTACACCGCGTCGTCCACGGGGCTGGCCGTGACGATCCCGAACTGGGCGCACGCCGGCGGCCCGCTGGCCATGGTCGAGCGCCTCCGGGACCCGGCCGTGCGGCTCCGCATCCGCGACGAGCGGGTCGAGACGGGCCGGAACTGGACCGCGATCGTCATCGCGCGAGCCGCTAAGCACCCGGAGTGGAGCGGCCGGAGCGTCGCGGACCTGGCGGCCGCCGCCGGTGCCGATCCGCTCGAGTGGACCTGCGACGCGCTCACCCTGCACGACGGCGCCATCGACATCGTCCACCACTCCATGAGCGAGGACGACGTGCGCTTCGTGATGGCGAAGCCGTACGTGGCCATCGGCAGCGACTCGCGGGCCAACGCGCCCTACGGCGCGCTGTCGTTCGGCAAGCCGCATCCGCGCTCGTACGGCACGTTCCCGCGCGTGCTCGGTCGCTACGCGCGCGACGAGCGCGTGATCTCGCTCGAGGACGCAGTGCGCAGGATGACCTCGCTGCCCGCGTCGCGGCTGGGCTTCGCCGGCCGCGGGCTGCTGCGCGTGGGCGCGCCAGGTGACGTCGTGGTGTTCGACCCCGAGCGCGTCGCCGACCGAGCCACCTATGACGACCCGCATCGCTATCCGGACGGCATCGCGCACGTCGTCGTGAACGGC
>JBOGTE010000090.1:0-9018 GCA_050692015.1 Candidatus Limnocylindria bacterium | reverse complement strand
GCCCAGGGCGGGCTCCCGCTCGACGAGGTCGAGCACGCCGTGGGCGAGCGAGCCGTAGACGCGACCGAGGTGCCCGGCGCAGGCGGGGTCCAGCCCCAGCGCGCTCGCCCTGGGCGAGAGCTCGCGCTCGACGTAGGCCGCGAGCGAGTCGAGGTGGCCTCCGGGCAGCGGCCGGCGGTGCGTCTCGCACTTGACCCGGCGGCCCAGCTTGCGGCCGATCAGGTCCACGGCGGCCTCCGCGATGGACCGGTAGGCGGTGATCTTCCCGCCGACGATCGAGAGCAGCCCCGGCACGCCCTCGCGTGCCTCGTGGTCGAAGAGCGCGTGCTGGCGTGAGACGTCGCCCTCCTTCACGCCCTCGCGACGCACCAGCGCGCGGACGCCGGCCCAGGTGTAGTGGATGCGCTCGAAGGACGCGTCCGGGAACGCGCGCTTCGCTTCCGCCGCGAGGTAGGCGACGTCGTCGGCGTCGGCGCTCGCCTCCGCGGGGTCCCCGGTCAGGTCCGTGTCGGTGGTCCCGACCAGGCTGTAGCCCAGCCAGGGGATCACGAAGAACAGGCGCCCGTCGCTGCGGGCGAACAGCACGTGCGCTTCCCGCGTCGCGCGCGGCGTCACCAGGTGCACGCCCTTGGTCAAGCGGAGGAGCGGGCGCGCGCGCGGGCGCACCTCGGCGCTCTGTATGTCCAGCCAGGGCCCCGTGGCGTTCACGACCAGGCGCGCGCGCACCTCGAGCTGCCGGCCGCCCGACGCCAGGTCGCTGACCACCGCGCCGACTACGCGGCCCGTGCCGTCCCGCAGGAAGCGCTCTACGCGGGCGTGCGTGAGCACGGCCGCGCCGTGCGCCGCGGCGTCGAGAGCGTTCTCGACCACCAGCCGCTCCATGTAGGGCGCCTGGGCGTCGTGGAACCGCCACGCACCCTGCAGGCCGTCAGGGTCGAGGCCCGGCTCGGCGCGAAGGGTCTCCTCGCGGTCGAGGCGCTGGCGGCCCGGCAGGCTCTTGCCCCGCGAGAGAAGGTCGTAGAGGTGCATGCCGGCGCGCACCTTCGCCCGGTAGAGGCGGCCGCGGCGGTAGACGGGCAGCAGGAACGGCAGCGGGAAGACGAGGTGGGGCGCGATGCGCAGGAGCGTCTCCCGCTCGCGGAGGTCGCTCCGGACCAGACCGAAGTCGTACCGCTCGAGGTAGCGCAGGCCGCCGTGGATGAGGCGCGTCGCCCGGGAGGACGTCCCCCAAGCGAGATCGTGCTGCTCGACGAGCGCGACGCGGTAGCCGCGGAGCGCGGCGTCCCGGGCGATGCCGGCCCCCACGATCCCGCCGCCCACCACGAGCACGTCATAGGTCTCGCGGCTCAGCGCCCTCAACGGGACACGTCGGGCGAGGCTGGCGGGGCGGAGACCTCCTCCCAGCGCGGCATGCCTTCGGTGTCGCCGGCCACAGCGACCGCCGCCGCGCCGCACCGGTTCGCCAGGTCGAGCCGCTCCCGAAGGTCGAGCTCTCGCAGGTGTCCGGCGATGAAGCCGGCCGCGAAGGCATCGCCGGCACCGACCGGGTCGATCACCCGCGCGGCGGATCCCGGAGCGCTATGGAGCGTGCCTTCGGGGTGGACGGCAAGGGCGCCGCGCGACCCGAGCTTGACGACGGCGAGCGAGGGTCCGAGCCGGAGCAGCGCTCGGCCGGCGGCCTCGGGATCCGCCTCCTCGGTCATGAGCTCGGCCTCGTCGCCGCCGGGAAGGACGATGTCGCTGTGCGCGGCGAGGTCGCGCAGCACGCGGCGGGCTTCGTCGCGGTCCCACAGCCGGAGGCGCACGTTCGGATCGAGCACGACGGTCACCCCGGCGCTCCGCGCCAGCTCGGCAGCGGCGAGCGTGGCTGCCCGGCATGTATCCGAGAGCGCGGGTGTGATCCCCGTGAGGTGCAGGACCCGCGCCGCGCGGATGTAGCCGGCGTCGAGGTCGTCCGGCGAGAGGCGGCTCGCGGCCGACCCTCGACGGTAGTAGGCCACCAAGATCGGCCCCGCATCCCGCTTCTCTCGGAATAACACCCCGGTCGGCGCGCCCGCATCGACGACCGCCCGCGACACATCGACACCCTCACCGCGAAGCCGGAAGAGCACGGCCCGCCCGAACTCATCGTCACCCACGCGGCCGATCCAGCCGGCGGTATGTCCGAGCCGGCACAGCCCGATCGCGACGTTGGCCTCGGCGCCGGCGATATGGCGGCGGAACGTCGCGGCCTCGCGGAGCGGCCCGGCCTGCTCGGCGACGAGCAGGACCATCGCCTCACCTACCGTGACGACGTCCGGGCTCACGTGGATCAGCCTAGGTCAGCCGAAGCAACGGCAGCCACACAGCCGTATCCTCGCCACCATCAAACCCCGGGCGGGTGGGGGACATGCTCCTGGCGAACATCCGATGCGTCGGCCTCGCGTGCGCGCTGGTCCTCGTCGCAGCCTGCGGCGGGACGGTGGAGGCGGCCGACCCGACGCTCCCGCCCACCCTCGACCGAGTGGCCGGCGTCGAAGCCCCGCCCGGCCCGGTCCTCTTCGAGCCGGAGCAGCTGATCCTGCCGCCGGAGGAGTTCCCGCTGGCGGAGTTCGCCGTCGCCCGCGACGAGCCGCTGACGGCACACGCCTGGGAGCGTCAGTTCGTCTCCTCGACCTCGCCCGACTTCCACTGGTTCACGGTGCGGCTGTACGTGCTCGAGCCCGACGTCCCATCGACCACGTTCATCGAGGAGAACGGCTGTGACACGGTGCAGTGGCCGGCCGAGCGCCCCGACGTGCGGGAGGTCGAGGCCGGTCCGAGCGGCGACGGCGCGCGCGCCTGCCGCTACGAGTTCACCGACGGCCAGCGCGTCCTCTACCACACGACCGGCTACCGGAACGTGGCGGTCGTCGTGGGCGCGCAGCCTCGCCGCCCGCGGATGACCGACCGGCTGGCGCTGGACTGGCTCGCGGCGATGGCGCGGCACCAGATCGCGATCATCGGGCGGGTCCTTCTGACCTACCCGCCGCCGAAACTTCCTTAGCGCTCCGCGATGGGGACCCAGCGCTTGGCGGCGGGTCCCGTGTACTCGGACTCGGGCCGGATGAGCCGGTTGTCGCCGTGCTGCTCCATGACGTGCGCGCACCACCCGGCGATGCGGCCCAGAGCGAAGATCGACGTGCCCAGGTCCGCCGGGATGCCCAGGAAGGTGTAGGTCGTCGCGGCGAAGAAATCGACGTTCACCACGTTGACCTTCTCCGCGGCCGCCGGGGACATCTTCGGGCGCCGCTCCGCGATCGCGCGCGCCAGGCGGTCCTGGATCTCGAAGTAGGGCGGTCCCTGCCAGGACCGCGAGAGCTCGCTGGCGAACCGGCGCAGGTGCTTGGCGCGCGGGTCCTCTGTCTTGTAGACGCGGTGACCGAAGCCGGAGAACTTGTACTTGCGCTCGATGGCCTTCTCGACGAAGGCATCGACGTGGTCCGGCGACCCGATCTCGTCGAGCATGCGGATCGTCCCGTCCGTCGCGCCGCCGTGCAAGGGGCCCTTGAGGGCGCCGAACGCCGCCGTAACGGCCGCGTGCATGTCGGCGCCGGTGCCCGCGGTGATGCGCGCGGCGAAGGTCGAGGCGTTGAGGCCGTGCTCGGCCTGCAGGATGAAGGCGGCGTTCAGGACCTCCACGGCGCGCGGGTGCAGCTTGGTGCCCCAGGTCATGCGAGCGAAGTTCTCGGCGTGGCCGAGGCTCGGGTCCGGCGGGATGGGCTGCTCGCCGCGGCGGCGCCGGATGTATGCGGCCAGGATCGTCGGGAGCTTGGCGGTGAGGCGGATCGACTTCCCGTACTCGGCCGACTGGGAGTTGTCGCCCTCGGCCGGGTCCTCGCTCGCCGACGCCGAGACGGCCGTCCGGAGGACGTCCATGGCCGTGGCGTTCTCGCTCATCTGCGCCAGCAGCTCGCGCAGGAACGGCGACAGCGTGCGGTGCTTGGTTAGCTCCTGCTTGAAGTCGCGCAGCTGCGCCTTGTCCGGGAGCTCCCCGTTCAGCAGGAGGTAGGCGACCTCCTCGTACTCGGCCCGCTCCGTCAGCTCGTCGATGTGGTACCCGCGGTAGACGAGCCTGTTGTCCTCCACCAGGCTGATCGCGGTGGTGGTGGCGACCACGCCCTCGAGGCCTTTGGCAGCGCGGGCCGGTGCTTCCGCCATGCGGAAGACAGTACTAGGAAGTTGGACAGGCTTGACGGCAGGTCCGGCATGAGTACAGTGGCGGCTATCGCGGTAACGCGACACTGAACCAGATAGACCCCTCATCCCACCCACCGCGGATCGCCCGGCCGAAGCGCCGGGCGGTTCGCTTGTCGGCGGATCTGCGGATCCGCCACTCCGCCTCTGTCGGCCGGCTTCGCCGGCCACTCTGGCTACTCGTCGGTGGCTCTTGGCTCAACACGTACCGCTTGAGGTACGCGAGACTTAAACATCCCAGTGATCGCCCGCCCGATGCCGCGCAAGCGCAAGCCCGTGGACTGGCGCCGTTACACGGCGCACGTACGGCGGGCCGAGCGTAAGCTCGCGCGCAAGCGGCATCCCCTCGTGGCGACGATCGCCGGCACGCTCGTCCTCGGGATAGCCGGCGCGCTCTTCGCTCAGGCGGTCGGCGTGAGCGTCGCGGCGGGCCTGCGCGACCTGGGCGGCTCCCTCGTCAGCAGCCTGCCGCAGAGCGAGGACTCGGACCTCGTCCTGGGCGAGGCGCCGGTCACGGTCAGCACCGCGCCGATCCTGGACACGCTGCCCGAGTTCCTGAAGGAGAGCCAGCTCGTCTTCCAAGGGCGCGTGCCGGGCTTCGCGCTCCGGCCGAACAGCGTCATCTCGCTCGCGCTCAACGGAAAGCTCCTCACCACGCTCACGATCGCGCCGGACGGGCGCTTCGGCGGCGTGCCGCTCCAGCTTCAGGACGGGCCGAACGTGATCCAGGCCACGCTCCTCGAGGGGACGACGGAGATCGCGGCTACGTCGCACACCGTGGTGGTGGACCGGACGGCGCCCGAGCTGACGATCGTCCGGCCGGCAGCAGGCGCGAGGATCCTCGGTGACGAGGTCATCGTCGAGGGGAAGACCGAGGCCGCGGCGGACGTCATCGTCAACGACCGCGCGCTGCGGCCGAACCCGGACGGCACCTTCACCGAGCGCCTCCTGGCGTCGCCGGGCCCGCTCACGCTCGTGATCCTCGTCCGCGACCGGGCCGGCAACGAGACCAAGACCGAGATCTCGCTGACCGTCTCCGAGCAGCAGGCGCCCACGGCGGGCCTGGTGCTGGCCGTGTCGGTGGACCGCGCGCTGGTGAAGCCGGGTGAGACCGTGATCGCCGAGATCCACTCGATCAAGGACGGCCAGCTCCACCCGGACCTCGCGGTGACGCTGCAGGTGGGCGTGGTCACGATCGGGACGTACCGCACCGACTCCAACGGGACCGCGCGCGTCGGCTTCGCGGCGCCGAACCACGAGGTCGAGAACGTGACCGTGCTCGTCCTCGGCGGGGGTGCCTCCGCGCGCACGACGTTCACCGTGGCCAACTGACCCAGCGAGCGAGGAGCCGGCTCCGCGACAAGTAGGATCCCCGGATGGACCCCGGCAGCGCCCTGATAGTCGCGCTCCTCGGCGGCACCGCGCTCCTTCTATACGGCGTGCGGCTGGTCGGAGAGGGCCTGCAGCGGGCCGCGGGCTCGCGCCTCCGCCACATCCTCCAGACCCTGAGCGGCGACCGGTTCCGGGCGCTGCTGGTCGGGGCGGGCGTCACGGCGGTCCTCCAGTCGTCCAGCGCGACGACGGTCATGCTCGTCGGCTTCGCCTCGGCTGGGCTGCTGTCGCTGCGCCAGACCATCGGCGTGATCCTCGGAGCCGACATCGGCACGACGGTCACTGTCCAGCTCATCGCGTTCGACCTCACGGCGCTGTCGCCGCTCATCGTCTTCGCCGGCTGGCTGCTGGGCGCGGTCGGGCGCGGTGCGGTCGGCTACATCGGCCGGGCGGTCCTGGGATTCGGCCTGATCTTTCTGGGCATCCGCCTGATCGCCGAGGGGACCGCGCCGCTCCGCGAGAACGCCCTCTTCCGCGACGTGCTGGCGGCGCTCCTCGACCAGGACCTGGTCCTGCTCGTCATCGCCGCGGCCTTCACGGCGCTGGTGCACTCCAGCGCCGCGGTCATCGGTATCGCCATCTCGCTCGCCACGACCGGCCTGGTGCCGATCGAGGGCGCCATCCCGGTGATCCTCGGCGCGAACGTGGGCACTGCGGCCACGGCCCTCCTGGCGTCGGCCGGGGCCAACGTGGAGGCGCGGCGCGTCGCGGTGGCCCACGCGGCCTTCAAGGTCGCCGGGGCAGCGGTGTTCCTGCCGGTGATGGACCCCTTCGCGGGCCTCATAGCGGGGCTCACGCCGGGTGACGTGCCGCGGCAGGTCGCGAACGCGCACACGGTCTTCAACGTGGCCCTCGCCGTCCTCTTCCTGCCGCTGGCCACGCCCGCGGCGGACCTCATCACGCGCCTCATCCCGGAGCGCGTCCAGTACCGCGAAGGCGCCATCTACCTGGACCCGCGCGCGCTCGACACGCCCGCCGTTGCCCTGGGGCAGGCGGTGCGCGAGGTACTGCGGATGGCCGACCTCGTCGTGCTGTCGCTGAAGGACACCCTCCGGGTCCTCGAGCGCGACGACGCCGTGCTGATGGAGCAGATCCGTGCGCGCGACGACCAGATCGACCGCCTGGAGGAGGACGTCAAGAAGTACCTCACCCAGATGCGCGAGCAGTCGCTCACGCCGGAGCAGGCGGAGCGGGAAACGGGGCTGCTCTTCGTCGTCGTGGACCTCGAGGCCATCGGCGACGTCATCGACAAGCACCTCATGGAGCTGGCGGAGAAGAAGCTCCGCGGGCAACACCGCTTCAGCGAGCAGGGCGCCCGGGAGATCGCCGACCTGCACGCCAAGGTCACCGAGAACCTGGAGCTGGCCATCGCCGCGCTGGCCTCGGGCGACGCGTCGATCGCGGAGAAGGTGCTCCGGCACAAGACGCGGATCAGCGAGCTGGAGCGCCGCTACCGGGGCTCGCACATGGAGAGGCTGCACGCCGGCCTCCGGGAGTCCATCGACACCTCGAGCATCCACCTGGACGTGCTCCTGGGCCTGCGGCAGGTGAACTCGTTCGCGACCGCGATCGCGTACGCGGTGCTGGGCCGGCACTTGCCAGGCGAGGACGACGCCCCGGAGCCCGCGGCGCCTGGGCGAGAGGGGGGTTCCGGCGGAGGGCCCGAGGGCCCCCCGCGTGAAGAAGAGCCGGCTCTACCGCGTAGGCCGGCGAGGTAGGCGTGGCCCGAGCGTACGTCGGCACGTCCGGCTGGGCGTACGGGACCTGGAAGCCGAAGTTCTATCCCCCGGAGGTCAAGACCGCCGGGTTCCTCCGCTATTACGCGACGCGCCTGCCTACCACCGAGGTCAACTACACGTTCCGCCACCTGCCGACCGAGAAGACCGCGGCGGCCTGGCTCGAGGCCACGCCGCCGGGCTTCACCTTCGCGCTCAAGGCCTCGCAGCGGATCACGCACTTCGACCGCCTGCGCCACCCGGCGGACACGCTGCCGCTCTTCTTCGAGCGCGCGGCCCTGGTGGGGGAGCGCCTGGGGCCGATCCTGTTCCAGACGCCCCCAACGCTGAAGCGCGACGACGACACCCTCGCGGGGTTCCTCGCCGCCCTTCCGTCCGGACAGCGCTGCGCGATCGAGGTCCGGGACCCGTCGTGGTACGAAGCGCCGGTCTACGAGCTGATGGGCACCCGGGGTGTCGCCCTGGTGCACGACGACGGCGAGGGCCACGCGCCGTCGCCCCTCGAGACGGTCGGCGCTACGGCGCCTTTCTCCTACCTGCGCCTGCGCTCGGAGACGCCCTACGACGAGGAGGCGCTCCGCCGCTGGGCCGGCCTGGTCTCGGGACAGCTCCGCGCCGGGCGCGACGCCTACGTCTATTTTCGCCACGACGACGACGGCGAGATGGGCCTGGCCGCGCTCCGCCTGCGCGAGCTCCTGTCCGCCGAGGGCCACGCGGTCTAGGCGACTGGCACGCTACCTACTTTCGGACCGTCCTCGAGCGACCTTCACCTGGCCCGGCTGAAAGGGCCACGGTGCAGGTCGCTCAGCTAATTGGAGACGATCACCCAGTCGTGCGGGATGGGGTGGACCCAGGTCTGGCCCGGCGAGAGGTAGACGCGCTCGCCCACGGTCGTGAAGAACTTGAACGCGTCGTAGATCGTGGGGCGCACCCAGCGGGCGTCGAGGCGGCGGCCGTCGCGGAAGACCGTGGCCGGGCCCTCGCCTATCAGGTTCATGTCCAGGCCCCTCGACCCGAAGATGTCCTGGACGATCCCGGTCTCCCAGATCTCGGTGTGGACGATCACCACGTTGGCCGCGGCGACGGCAACGCCGTTCGCGGCGTCCACCTCCCGCACCATCGTGCCAAAGCGGTCCTGCCAGCGGGCGTAGGTGCGAGTCGAGGGGTCGTAGTCGTAGCGGACCGTCGCGTTGGAGCGGTACGGGATGGTGAGCGTGCTCGCCGCTACGCTCTCGCCGAACCCGCCGGCCGTCGCGGCGTGGTCCGCGGCGCGCAGGAAGTCCCAGGCCGGGATCTCGACGGGCCCGCCGGCACCCAGCAGGTTGAGGGCCTCCCGTACCGCGCCTGACGACGTGAACATGTTGTAGGGGTTCGGCCGGACGCTGGAGCGGTAGTAGCCGGCCACCACGTAGTTCGCGTTCAGGTCGTAGTACGCGCCCGTCGCCGCGTCGCGCCTGATGGCGTCGGTCTCCTCGATGGTCGCCCCCGAGTAGACGAGTCCGCCGCGGACCATCGGCGTCAGGTAGCGGTCGGAGAGGCGAGCCGACCGGATCGACCCGATCGTCGCGGGGTCCTGGCTGTGGAACAGCGCCGCGAAGCGCGTGATCCGGCCCTCCACCAGGAGCTCGAAGACCATGTCCGCTTCGCTGATCCCGTAGTGCGGGCGGGCGGAGGG
>JBOGTE010000089.1:0-9074 GCA_050692015.1 Candidatus Limnocylindria bacterium | reverse complement strand
CTCTCCAGCGGAGTGCTTCTCTGGTCGTTCCTGGCGCCGCTCTGCGCGCTCGTCTTCGGACGCGGACGGACCATATGGCTCTTGGCGTTCGCCGGGGCCGTCCTACTGGGTGCGTTCACGCCGGCTCGCGAAGCGAACGGCCTTCCGGAGTGGCTGATCACGGCGTTCTTCGTAGCGAACATCGCGACGATCTCGACGGTCGCTTTCTGGCTGCTGTCGCTCTACTCGGACCAGCTCGCGGCCGAGCGCGCCCGCTCCGACCGGCTGCTCCTCAACGTCCTGCCCGCGCCTATAGCGGCCCGCCTGCGGGAGCGGCACGAGGTGATAGCCGACGCGTACGACGCCGCCACCATCATCTTCGCCGACGTCGTGAACTCGACCCCCCTCACGGTGGAGCTCAGCCCGACGCAGATGGTGGCGCTGCTCGACGAGCACGTCGCGGCCTTCGACGCGCTGGCGGATCGGCACGGGGTCGAGAAGATCCGCACCATCGGCGACAACTGGATGGGCGTGGCCGGCGTTCCCCAGCCGCGCCCCGACCACGCGCAGGCGGCCGCACGCCTGGCCCTCGGGATGCTCTCGTACGTCGCCGAGCGCCGGCGCTGTGGCGCCCGCTGCCTCGACTTCCGCATCGGGCTCTGCTCGGGTTCGCTCGTCGGAGGGGTGATCGGGCGCCGCAAGTTCGTGTTCGACATCTGGGGCGACGCGGTCAACACGGCCGCGCGCATGGAGTCGCACGGGGCGCCCGGCCGGATCCAGATCGCCGAGCCGACGTTCCAGCTGCTGGGCGATGCTTTCGTCTGCGAGCCGCGGGGCACCATCGAGGTGAAGGGCAAGGGCGCGATGGCGACCTGGTGGCTCAGCGGCGAGCGCGGGGTCCCGGCAAACTCCCCGTAGCGCGACGGGGCCCCTCCTCGCTAGCCTGTCCACTGAATGACCGAGCGGATACGTTCGTTCACCCCGATCGACGTCGTCCCGCTCCCGCGACCCCTCCACCGGTTCGGCAGCGCGTTCCCGCCCACGCTCGCGGAGGCGTACACGAGCGCGTACGCGCCGCGGCGCGGTGTCGTCCTCGATCCCCTCGCGCATCCCTGGTCCGCCGCGGACGCGGCGGACCGCTGCGACCGCCGCGGCGTGGCGCGGTCGCCGCAGCCTCTCGGCGCCTGGGCGCGCGACGTCGTACGGCGCGCACCTCTCGCCGACGAGATCGTCGCGTCGCTGGGGCGGGTCGCGGAGAGCACGCTCACCGGCACGCCCCTGGGCGTGGCGATGCGCGAGCTGTACGCCTCGCGCTGCGGCACCTGCCGCGGACCCGTGGTGGTCGAGGCCTACCTCTGGGAGCGCGACGCCCCGGCTCCCACCAAGAAGGCGTTCCGCTGCGGCATCTGCGCGCGCGAGGGCCGCTCGCTGCTCATCGAGGCCGTGAGCCGCGAGGACGAGGAACGCACCCGGAGCCATGAGGAGCGCGGCCTCGCGTACTGGCAGCTCGTCGAGCGGTTCGGCGAGGACGCCGAGCTGGGCGAGAGCGTCGCCGCGCTGTACACGCCCCGGAACCTGCTGGCGCTGATGAGCGCGGTGCGCGCCATCGAGACCTCCCTGCCCCCGGGCGCCGCCCAGGACGTGCTGAGGCTGTGCCTGCTCGAGGTGATCGTCTCGGGCAGCCGGCTGAACGCGGTCGCCGGGCAGGGCTCCGCGCTGCGCATCGAGAAGGGCCGCGCCAGGCGGGGCCACGCCTCGCAGTTCCGCGAGGCCAACGTGTGGCTGGAGCTCGAGCGGACCGTCCGCGACCTCGCGTCCTGGATCGCCGGGCATCCGGCCGAGGCCACGACGCCGTTCTCGGACCTCGACCCCGGGCCGGCGGACCTCATCCTGGCGCAGATCCCGGTCGAGGACCAGCTCGGCGGCTGGGCCCACGTGGCCGGCGCGGTCCTGGGCATCGGAGGCGGGCGCGTGGACTCGTCGCTCGAGGGCCGCGTGTCCGCGCGCGAGCGCATGCTCCGCATGGGCCGGCAGGCGCTGCTCGACGCGCACCGGCACGCGCGCGAGGGCGCGCCGGCGGTCCTCTACGTCCCGCACGCGGACCTTGGTGCCATGGCGGCCGCGGCGCTCGCGGCGACCGCGGCGGGGTGGCAGGTGCGCAGCGTCCTCTACCAGCCCGATGCGCTAGGGAGCGTCGGAGGGTCCGCCGCGATCCTCGAGATGGACCGCGACGGCGCGCTCCTGCGCGACCAAGCCGCCGCGGACGCGGGCGTCATCGAGGGCGCCATACGCGTTGCGGTGCGCGACGCGCTCGCGGCCGTGGGCGGACCCATCGAGGCCGAGCGGGCCGCGGCCGCCGCCCTGGAAGCGCTCGCGGCCAAGGGCCACTTGGCCCAGGTCGCGATGGCGCGAGCGGGCGGCGTCTCCGAGCTCGAGGTGTTCGTGGACCACTTCCGTTCCGCCATGGCTGACGCGACCCGCGACGGCATCGAGCGGGTGGGCGAAGGCGGCGTCCGTTACGGCACGGCCGCCGTCTCCGACCGCACGCCGCTCGACGACCGCGTGGAGTGGGCGGTCTGGGGACTGCTGTCGGCCTCGCGCGACATCGAGACGCGGGGCGCCCTGCGCCGCGTGTACGCGCTCTTCCGCGGGACCGAGACGCCCGATCGCGAGCTGGTCGAGCGGTGCCTCGCGTCGTACGGCGTGCATGGCGACGACGGGCGCTGGCGGCTGCGCGACCAGGACGCCCTGATACAGCGCCAGCTCGATCAGACCCGCCTCGTGGCGCAGCTCCTCGAGGCCGGGCACCGCCTCGGCTTCAGCGTCCACATCGGGCGGGACCTGCAGCGGCGGGCGCTCCCTGACCCCTTCATCGGCCGGGGCGAGCTCCTGGGCGACCTTATGACCGGCGAGGAGCGGGCGGTCCATCTGGTCCGCCACCTGCGCGGGTCGCCCGAGGCGCTGCACTTCGTGGACTGCGTCTGGTACGACCGCGGCCGGATGGCCTTCCTCTGGCAGCTCGACTGGACGGCGCGCGTGCACCGCTCGGTGGTGGAGCTGGGCGAGGCCATCGGCGACGACGAGCGGGTCTTCCGGTTCCTGGCGGTCCCCGAGGAGCGCAAGGGCCTGGTGGTCCAGAAGCTGGCGCGTTCGCCGGCCCTCGCGGACGTGGCCCGTCGCCGGAGCTGGCGCTTCGTCAAGTGGGGGCCGCTTCGGGCATTCGCGGCGGACCCGGCCGCGGGCCTGGCCGACCTGGAGCCGGTCCTGGGCCTCGAACCTGCAGCGGAACGATCGGCCCACCAGCTAATGTTCAAGTGGTAGGTGGTCCGGCCAGGAGTGGCCAGATGAGGCCGAAAGTAGGAGGCGATACATAGAGATGGGAAAGCCAGTCGTGGTCAGCGACGCCACGTTCGAGCAGGAGGTCCTGAAGTCCAGTACGCCCGTGCTGGTCGATTTCTGGGCGGCCTGGTGCGGACCGTGTCGCATGATCGCCCCGGTCCTCGAGGAGATCGCCGCCGAGAAGAGCGAGCAGATCAAGATCGCCAAGCTCGACGTTGACGCCAACCCGGTCTCGGCGGGCCGCTTCGGCGTGCGGGCGATCCCGACGATGATCGTCTTCAAGGACGGCCGCGAGGCCCAGCGGATCCTCGGGTTCATGCCGAAGGAGAAGCTCCTCCAGCAGCTCGGCCAGTACGTCCCGGCGGCCTAGACCCGGCCCGCGCTGCCCTTTAGACCTCTCGCCCGGTGGGCGGGAGGTCGTTGTGTGTCCCTGGCGGCCAGCCTCCCGCCCCGGCGGTACCGTAGGCGCGGCTCATATAGGCGCATGAAGGGGGACGACATATGGCGACGTTCGTATCGCTGGTCAACTGGACGGAGCAGGGCGTGAAGGGGTACGCGGACTCGCTCACCCGCTCGAAGGACGCCATGAAGGCGGCCGAGGCGCTGGGCGGGAAGTTCCTCTCAGTCTTCTGGACGATGGGTCCTTACGACCTCGTGGCGATCACGGAGTTCCCCGACGACGAGAGTGCCTCTGCCTACGCGCTGAAGCTCGGCGCGCAGGGCAACGTCAGGACCGTGACGATGCGCGCATACAGCTCCAGCGACATGGAGCGGATCATCGCGAAGACGAAGTAGGCACGCTCCTGCCGGATCAGATGCTCTGATGCAGATGGCAAAGGGGGTGACCGCGACCAAGGCAGCACGCGAGTTCTCCGACCTGCTCGATCAGGTCGAGCGATACGGAGAGGAGTTCGTGGTGCATCGGCACGGCCGCGCCGTCGCCTCGATACGTCCTGTCGGCGCTGCGCGCGCGGTCATGTGGGGTGAGATCCGAGACGAGCTTGCGCGACGGCAGCCAGATCGTGGCTTCGCGGGCGCGCTTCGGGACATCCGTCGGCGCCAGCGCAAGCTTCCGAACGCGGACCGGTGGGACCGGTCCTCGAGACGTCGTTCCTGATCGATGCCTAGCGTCGCGGGATGCATCGTAGATAACGGTCGGTCGGGGCGTACGCCGATACACTCGACCTTGGATCCCTCGCCCGGGATCCACCTGGGAGTGCGAGGGCTCCGGTGAGCTCCACGGTCTTCAAAACCGCTGACGGGGCGCTGACGCGTTCCGTGGTGGGTTCGACACCCATGCGCTCCCGCAGTCATGTCCTCGCCTCGCGCTGACCACGATCCGATCCCCGTGCCGGGCGCCGCGCCGATCGAGGCCCTCGAGACGGCCGCGCAGGTGGACCCGGGCCGCACCTCCATGTTCGCGGCGTTCCGCTACCGCGACTTCCGCCTCTTCTGGATCGGCCACACCGTCTCGAACGTCGGGACGTGGATGGAGTTCCTCGGGCAGGGCTGGCTCGTCGTGCTCCTTGCGATCAACGACGGCTCGCCGCAGCTGGCCCCCTTCTATCTCGGTCTCGTCGGTCTGGCGCGCGCCGTCCCGGGGCTTTGCCTAAGCCTCATCGCGGGGGCGGTCGCGGACAGGGCCGACCGTCGGCAGCTCCTTCTCATCACACAAGTCGCGGCGACCTCCCTGACCATCCTTCTCGGGACGCTCGTCGCGACGAACACCGTGACGATCGCGTCCGTCATCCTCATCGCTACGATCCGTTCGTCGGTCTTCTCGTTCGACGTGCCGTCGCGCCAATCCCTAGTCCCCCGTCTGGTCCCGAAGCGCCACCTCATGAGCGCGATCGGCCTCAACCAGGCGAGCTTCAACGGACCACAGATCGTCGGACCGGCGATCGGCGGGATCCTCATCGCTGTCACGGGGAGCGTCGCGGCGCTCTTCTTCGTCAACGCGCTCACCTATGTCGCGGTCGTGGTCGCCCTCCTCCTCATGAAGCCGGCTCCCGCTCCTGCACAGCAGGACCGTCCGTCCGTCGGGCAGAGCGTCCTCGAGGGGGTCGCCTACATGCGGCAGGACCAGGTCATCAGGTGGAGCGTCGTGCTCGCAACGACGCTCGCTTTCTTCGCGCGGCCCTACATCTTCCTGCTACCTGCCTTCGCAGCGAATGTCCTCGCCGTCGGCGCGACGGAGCTGTCATGGATCATGGCCGCGACAGGGATCGGCGGCCTTGCGGGCTCGTTCGTCACGGCCGCCCTTGGTGGCGTCAAGCGCCGCGGCCGCCTCCAGCTCCTCGCCATCAGCCTCGTCGGCGCCTTCCTCATGGCCTTCAGCCTGCAGCGCGACCTCGCATTCGCGCTGCCGGCCGCTCTCCTTGTCGGCCTAGCGACCATTGCCTTCAACGGACTGTCCAACACGATCCTCCAAACGACGGCACCCGACCGGATGCTGGGGCGCGTCATGAGCGTGCATGCGATGATCTTCATGGGGATCATGCCGCTCGGTCAGCTCGCCCTGGGAGCGCTCGGCAGTGTGTTCGGGATCGACGTCGTCCTGTTCGCCGGCGGTGCCGCGGCGCTGGCGGCGGCGGTCTACGCGTTCCTGCGCGTGCCCGCGATCCGCGACCTCGAGGCGCGCGCGCAGGTGGTCCGCCATCCGCGGGCGCGGAGCCTGGGAGCGAGCGCGGACTAGGACGGCCGCGCGGCCCGGCGCTCAGCGGTGGATGCGGCGGTCCTGCTCGGTGCGGTCGGGGGACTTGCGGTCTGCGTCCTGGGGGATGTCGCCGGCGCGCGCGCGGTCGGCGAAGCAGTGCGCGCACACCATGACGGTCTCGCCGTTCGTGCCGGCGAGGCGGATGTAGGCGTCGTTCCCGCAGTCCGCGCAGCTGCCTGGGGCGCTTCGCTGGGCCATAGGGAGGATGGGGTCGCAAGTTAGCGGCCAGCGAAATGTGACATTTCGAGGCCTTGACGGAGCTCCTCAGCGGTTAGAACATCTGTTCACCTGGGAGGCCACACCGGGACAGCAGAAGCGATGGGGAGCGTGACCGTGGGGGTCGCACTTGGCGAAGCCATTGCCCGCCTGGAAGGGCGGTTCGGGGCCCGCACCGTCGTCACCGCGACGGCCGCGGACGGGCGGGCGCGCGCCCGCCGCTTCGCGACCGGGACCTCGTTCGACCACCTCTCGGGCGGCATCGAGCCGGGCTCGGCCCTGGCCCTCTCCGGCGAGGGGACGTGCGGCAAGGTCACCCTGGCGCTCCGCGCCGTGGCCGGCGCACAGCGCGAGGGCGGGATGGCCATCTGGGTCGATCCCACGCGGTCGCTGGACCCCCTCGCGGCGCAGCGCGCGGGCATCGACCTCGCGCGGCTGCTGGTGGTGCGCGCGCCGACGAGAGAGGCGGTCCTGGTCGCGGCGGTGTCGGGCCTGCGCAGCGAAGGCTTCCGGCTCGTCGTCGTGGACCTCGGACCGGCATTTGCTGCTGTGGCATCCGTGGACGACCTGGCTCCGGCCCTCCCGCACGTGCGCGGATCGACCGCGGCGCTGCTCGTGCTCGCGGACGCGCCGGCGAGCCGCCTGGCCCTTCCCACGTTCGCGTTCGAGCGCGTCGGGTGGGAGGAGCGCCACGGGCGCACCGCGGGCTGGGCCTTCGCGGTCCGGAGGGTCGGCGACCCGCGCGACGAGCGCGCGATCCTGCACGCCACCTCCCTCGGACGGCGCCTGGTGGACGGCGGACCGCACGCAGCGGTCCGGAGGGCCGTCTCGTGAGCGCCGCGGAGAGGCGCCGGGCCGTCGCGGTCGTGCACCTGCGCGGCGAGGTCTCCGACTCCCGTCACGCGAAGGTGCTCGAGGCGCTCACGGGTCTCCTGCCGCGCGTGGGCGTGGAGGGCCGCGGTACGTTCGCCTGCGACCTGCGCGGGACCGAGCGGCTCCTGGGGTCGCCCGAGCGTGTCGGCGCGCGCATCGTCGCCGTGCTCGAGCGCGTGCGCATCCCGGCGGCGATCGGCATCGCGGAGCGTCCCTTCGCGGCGAGGGTCCTGGCCGAGCGCGCGCCCACCGGCCAGGTCGCCCGCCTCGGCCCGGGCGAGGAGCGCATGTTCCTGGGCGGCCTGCCGCTCTCGGTGCTCCCTCTCGATGACGAGCAGCGCGAGGAGCTGGTGCTCCTCGGCCTGCGGATGGTCGGCGCGTTCGCGGAGCTCGACCGCGGCGCGGTCCTCGACCGGTTCGGACGCGCCGCCGCCGCGGCGCACGCCCTGGCCCGTGGCGAGGATGCCGGCGAAGTGCGCGGCGCGGCCCCGCGGCGCCGCATCGTCGCCAAGCGTGCCTGGGACGCGCCGATCGACCGTACCGATCAGCTCCTCTTCGCTCTGCGCGGTGTGCTCGACGATCTCGGCGGCGAGCTCAGCGCCGACGGAATCGCGGCGATGCGGCTCGACGCGCGCCTGGAGCGCGAGGATGCGCCGCTCCTGCGCCTCGAGCGCCTGGTGCTCCCGCCGACCTCGGAGCCCGCCGCGCTGCTGCGGTCGCTGCGCTGGGCGCTGGAAGAGCGGCCCGACCGCGGCGAGATCGGCCTCGTCACGGGTGTACGGATCGAGGTAACGGAGGTCGAGCCGGTCCGCGGCCGCCAGATCGGCCTGTTCGCGGCCGACGCGGCGAGAGAGGAGGAGGCGGTCGCGGTCGCGCGCTACCTGCGCTCGCGCCTCGGCCCCGGCACGGTCCTGCGGCCGCGTGTGACGGATCCCGACTCGCGCGTCGCCGAGCGCGAGGCCGAGTGGGAAGAAGTCGTCTCATGAGGCTCTTCGCCGAGCCGCACCCGATCCGCCTCGAGTGGCACGAGGGCGAGCTGCACTCCCTGCGCGTCGCCGACCGGCGCTGGACGGTGGTCGAGGTCGTGCGCCGCTGGCGCGTGGACATCGAGTGGTGGCAGAAGGGCGGCGGCGTCGCGCGAGATCACCTCACGCTGCGCACCGCGGACGGCACGCTCTGCGAGATCTTCGCCGACCGCCACACCGGCGACTGGTACCTGCAGCGGCTCCTCGACTGACCGCGGCCAGTGTTCGTACACCTCCATACGCACAGCTGTTTCTCATTCCTTGACGGGACCTCGACGCCCGAGGAGCTGGTCGAGGCGGCGCTCGAGCAGGGCATGGACGCCCTCGCGGTCACCGACACGAACGGCCTCTACGGCGCGGTCCGCTTCTGGAACGCGGCGCGGGAGCGCGGCCTCAAGCCGGTCTTCGGCACGGAGCTGCGCATCCCGGACGACCCCGCCGCGCCGAAAGGTCCGGCCACACACCTCGTGCTACTGGCGAAGGACCGCGCCGGCTGGACGAGCCTCTGCCGGATCGTGAGCGCGGGGCAGCTGGCGGGCAAGAAGGAGGAGCCGCGCTTCACCCTCGAGATGGTCGAGCACGACCGCGAGGGCCTCATCGCACTCACCGGGTGCGGCCAGGGCACGGTCCCGCGGGCGGTCCGCGCGGGTGACCTGGACGGGGCGCGCACGGAGCTCGCCCGGCTGGCGCAGATCTTCGGCGACGACCTCTTCGTGGAGCTGACGGACCACCTCGGCCCGGACGACCCCGCGGTCTGTGACGCCCTCGCCGAGATCGCCGCGGAGCAGGGGATCGGGACCGTCGTCACGAACGACGTCCGCTACGCGCGCCCCGAAGGCCGCCGGCTCCACGACGTGCTGCGCTGCATCGACCTGGGGCTCACGGTCGATGAGGCGGGGGAGCGGCTCGCGGCGAACGGCGAGCGC
>JBOGTE010000088.1:0-9146 GCA_050692015.1 Candidatus Limnocylindria bacterium | reverse complement strand
GTCGCGGTGCGCCGGCGCCTGGAGGCGCTGTCGCCGCTCGCGGTGCTCGGGCGCGGCTACGCGGTGGTCGAGGGCGCCGATGGGCGCATCCGCACCGGTGCGGCCGGCCTCCAGGTGGGCGAGGAGGTGCGCCTTCGGATGCGGGACGGGCGCGCTGGGGCGAGCATCACCTCGGTGGAGACGAAGTGACCGGGTCGCCAGGTGAAGCGCCCGCCGAGCGGCCCATCGAGGCGGCGCTCGAGCGGCTCGAGGCGATAGCGGACAAGCTGGAGGACCCCGCCCTGGATCTCGACCAGGCGGTCCGTCTCTACGAAGAGGGTCTGGCCCTGTACGACCAGTGCGCGAAGCGCCTGGATGCGGCCGACCTGCGCATCACCGAGCTCGCCGACGCGCTCGCGAAGCAGGCGGAGAGGCGACCGGCCGGACGCGGCTGACGTCCCCGGCGCACCCGCAAGGCTGACACCCCATAGAGGCCCGCTCGCTCGTCACCCCTCTGTAGCCTTCCCGTTGCGCGTTCGTTGCTGAGGACGAACGCCTCGTCCGTGCCGCCGGCATGGACGTCAGGGAGGGAAGCATGCGAGCCATCGCCACGGCCGTCGTCGCCGCGGTCCTGGGGACCGCTCTGCTGGGCGCCATCGCGCAGCCCGCGCAGGCCGCGACGCTCGACTCGTTCGAGGCCGACCTCGTGGCCCAGGTCAACCAGTTCCGTAGCGGCAAGGGCCTGACGACCCTCCGCGTCTCCGACACCTTGACCGCCGCCGCGAAGTGGATGTCCACCGACATGGCGGCGCGCGACTACTTCGCCCACACCTCGCTGGACGGCCGCTCCCCGACGCAGCGCATGGCCGATGCGGGCTACCCGGCCTATTCGACCTGGACGGGCGAGGATCTCGCCGCCGGCTACACCGGCGCGGCCGAGGTGCTCCAGGGCTGGATCAACAGCCCCGCCCACTACGCCGTTCTCACCAACGCCGCGTACCGCGCCATCGGCGTGGGCCGTGCTTACTCCTCGGGCTCGACGTACGGCTGGTACTGGACCGCGGACTTCGGCGGCGTGGTGGACTCGACCAGCGCAGCAGCGCCCGCGCCGGCCGCGCCGGCGGACAGCGGCTTCCACGCCGCCTGGGCCGCCCAGAGCGCGAACCCCACACTGGCGCCGGGCCAGACCACGCAGCTCGTGGTGGGGCTGCAGAACACGGGCTCGCGCGGCTGGTACGTGGGCAGCTCCGGACAGCAGGCCAACCTCGGCACGAGCGGGCCGCTCGACGTGAACAGGAGCGATCTCGCTTCCGGCTGGCTCTCGCCGAACCGCCCCGCGACGACGACCACGAGCTACGTGGGCCCGGGCCAGGTCGGCTGGTTCGCCTTCACCGTGCGGGCACCCTCGTCGCCCGGCACGTATCGCCTGGACCTGCGCGGGGTCATCGACGGGACGACCTGGCTCGAGGATCAGGGGATCTACTTCGTCATAACCGTTCGGTAGTGCGGGTCGAGGCCTCGCGGGCCTCGATCTCGCCGTATCCCGCGCTCGGCCTTCTACACCTCGCTCCAGGTCGTGCAGGTGGTCTGGACTGCCACGGTGCGCGCGGTCCCGATCCGCGTCCTACCGCGTTAGGTTCTCCCGCAGTCCGCGTTCGCCGCGTCATCCACTATGCGCCGACCTAGCTAGGACGCTCGCACCCGCCTGAGGAACGGCTCGATCGCCTCGAGGACGGGCTCCGGGCGCAGGCCGTGGATCCGGTGGCCGACGCCCGGGAAGCGCATGACCTTCGCGTCCGGGGCCGCCGCGGCGATCCGGTCGGCCTCGCCTTCGGCGAGCGCGCTGCCCACGCCTGATGCCAGGAGCAGGAGCGGACACCGGACGGATCTCGCGGCCTCGGCGATGGCCACGGTCCCTGCCTCGTCACGGGTGACGAGCGCGTCGAGGAACGCGGGGTCGGCGTCCTTGTAGTACGTCACGAGTCGCTCGACGCTGTAGAAGCCGCGCACCTCACCGACGGTGCGCTCCCCGCGCGGGCCCGGCTCGGGGAGGGGCAGGGTCGACAGCGCGCGCGCGAACGCCTTGGGGTCCTCGCGCTGCTCCATCGCGGCGCGCAGCCGCCTGTAGTGATCGGCGCGCCACTTCGTATCGCGATATTGCGAGAGCCAGGGATCCTCGAGCACCAGCCCGCGTACCAGCGAAGGCTCGCGGGCGGCGGCGACCAGAGCCGTCGCGCCGCCGATGGAGTGCCCGATCACGATCGCGGGCGCCTTCGCGACCTCGCGGAGCACGCGCACGAGATCGCGGGCCAGATCGTCGAGGGCGTACGACGCCGCGCGGCCGCTCTTCCCATGACCGCGCGCGTCGTAGGCGACGACCCGGTAGCGCGTGGCGAGGCGGGGGAAGATGTTCTCCCAGTCCTCCGCGCGGAGGGTCGCTCCGTGCGCGAGCACGATGGGCGGCTCGCCAGCGACGCCCGATCCCTCCCCGCTGGCCTTGGCCGTGTCGTAGTACACGAGCTTTGGATCGCCCTTCAGCGTTCGCGACCTGGGCATGCGCTTCGGCATTGCGGCGAGTGTGGCACCTTCGCTGCTCGTCGCCGGATGCCCACATATGCTCCGCGCGATGCCGAAGCGCACTCGCCTCGATCAGGCGCTGGTGCAGCGCGGTATCGCGCCCAGCCGCGAGCGCGCGCAGGCGCTGGTGATGGCCGGCAAGGTGCGCGTCGGCGGCGGCAGGGCCGACCGCGCCGCGATGCCGGTCGCGGACGACGTCGCCATCGAGGTGGAGGGGCCGCCGCCGTACGTCTCCCGCGGCGGTCTCAAGCTCGCCGCCGCGCTGCTGGACCTGAGGCTCCCGGTCGCCGGGAGGGTGGCGCTGGACCTGGGGTCCTCCACCGGCGGTTTCACCGACGTGCTCCTCAAGGGAGGCGCCTCCCGCGTGTACGCGGTCGATGTGGGCAAGGGCCAGCTGGACTGGGGCCTGCGCAACGACCCGCGGGTCGTCGTCATGGAGGGCGTGAACGCGCGCGAGGGCTTCGACCTCCCCGAGCCGGTCGATCTCATCGTCGCCGACCTGTCCTTCATCTCGGTACGCACGGCCGTACCCCCTTCGTTCCGCCACCTGCGGGACGGTGGCGACGCGGTCGTGCTGGTCAAGCCGCAGTTCGAGGCCGGACGCGAGGCGGTGGGGAAGGGCGGGATCGTGCGCGACGCCGCCGCACGCCGCGCCGCCGCGCTCGCCGTCGCCGCGTCGTTCGCGGAGCACGGTGTTGGGCCTCAGCGGATCGTCGCGTCGGCGACGCCGGGCCGCGAGGGCAACGTCGAGATCTTCGTGCACTGCCGAAAGGGCGCCTACCCGGCCGAGCCCGCGCGACTCGCCGAAGAGGCGGAGATCGCCGCGGCCGGTCCGGCCCGGGGGGAGCCGGCGTGAAGCTCGCGATCTGCTCCCGGACAGACCGGCCCGAGGCCATCGCCGCCGCGGTCCGCGCGGCCGAGCGCCTCCGGGGCGGCGGCCACCAGGTGGCGGAGGTGGCGCTGGGGGCCGCGGAGCTGCCGGAGCAGGTCGCCGGCTCGGAGATCGTGGCCGTGTTCGGCGGCGACGGGACGATGCTCCGCGCCGCGCGCCAGATCGCGCCCCTGGGGATCCCGCTGCTGGGCGTGAACCTCGGGCGCCTGGGATTCCTGACGGGCACCAGCGTGGATGAGCTCGAGGGGACCATGGCCGAGGTGCTCGCGGGAAGGTTCGAGTGCGAGGACCGAACTCTCGTCGAGGCCACGGTCACGCGAGGCGGGAGCGTCGTGCACGAGGTCCGCGCGCTGAACGACGTCGTCGTCGCGCGCGGCGCGCAGGTCCGCGCCATCCACGTGGACGTGCGGATCGACGGCGAGCCGTTCACGACCTACTGGGCCGACGGGATCATCGTCGCCACCGCGACCGGGAGCACCGCCTATGCGATGTCGGCGGGCGGTCCGCTGCTCCTGCCGACGGCGCAGGACATGGTGATCGTCCCGATCGCACCGCACCTCTCGTTCGGCAACGCCGTCGTGCTCGACCCAGACCAGCGCGTCTCGCTGGACGTGCTCGACGAGCCCGCCCGCATCTCGGTGGACGGGCAGGAGGAGCACGACCTCGCGGCGGGCGACCATCTCGATGTGCGGCGCAGCGATCTCGTCGCCCGGTTCGTGCGGACCGCGACGATGCGTCCGTTCCTGCGCCTGCTGCGTCAGAAGATCCTGAAGGAAGGGGACCTCGGCCCATGACCGACGTAGCCGTCCCGCCCACGCGACCCGGCGCCTTCGCGCCCGCGGTGGAGGCCATCCGCGCCCGCACGCGGGTGCGCCCGGTCGCCGCGATCATCCTCGGCTCCGGCCTCGGCGCACTGGCCGACGACGTGGAGAGGGCCACGCGCATCCCCTACGCGGAGATCCCTGGATGGAAGCGCAGCACCGCGCCCGGCCACGCCGGCGAGCTGGTCGTGGGATCGCTGTCGGGCAGGCCCGTCGCCGTGATGAAGGGGCGGCTCCACTACTACGAGGGCTACGACATGGCCGACGTGGCCTACCCCGTCCGCGTCTTCAGGGCGTGGGGCATCGAGACGCTGATCGTGACCAACGCCTGCGGCGGCCTGAACCCGGAGTACTCGGCCGGCGACATCATGGTCATCTCGGACCACATCAACCACATGGCGGCCAACCCGCTGCGCGGCGTGAACGACGACACGCTGGGGCCGCGCTTCCCCGACATGGTCGGCGTGTACACCGACTGGCTCCGCGCGCTGGCCCACGAGGTGGACCCCGGCCTGCGCGAGGGCATCTACGTCGCGGTCGCGGGTCCCAACTTCGAGACCCCCGCGGAGCTGCGCATGCTGCGCGGCCTCGGCGCCGACGCCGTGGGCATGAGCACGGTGCCGGAGGTCCTGGTCGCGCGTCACATGGGCATGCGCATCCTGGCGCTCTCGACCGTGACGGACATGGCGACGGGGATCCCCGGCCAGATCCAGCACGTCACCCACGAGGAGGTGCTGGAGGTCGCCGCGCGCACCGGCCAGCGGCTCGCGTCGCTCGTTAAGGGGGTCGTCGCTCGGCTGTGACCCAATCCCACACGCGAGGCCGCTTCTCCGGCTCGCTTGCGCATTTACGCGATGTCCTTCCTTGTACGCGTCCTTACCGGTCCCTTCGCGCGCTCGGTCGTCGGACCGGCCTGGACCGCTGGCCCCGCGATGCTCGTGCGGGCCGGTTCCCCTCCTCCCCTCGCGCGCGTTCGGGCCCTCCGATCTGATGAGCCGGATCGTCGAGCTCATAGAGAAGAAGCGCGACGGCGGGAAGCTCACGCAGGAGGAGCTCGACCGGCTCGTATTCGGGTTCACCAAAGGCGAGGTCGGCGACGGCCAGATGGCGGCCTTCTGCATGGCCGTGGTCTGGCGCGGCATGGACGAGGAAGAGACGGCCTGGCTGACCGACAGCATGGTCAGGTCGGGGAAGCGGCTCGACCTCTCGCGGTTCGGGCGGGTCGTGGACAAGCACTCGACGGGCGGGATCGGCGACAAGGTCACGCTCGTGGTGGCGCCCCTGGTGGCGGCGTGCGGAGCGCCGGTTGGGAAGATGAGCGGCCGCGGGCTCGGCATCACCGGAGGGACGCTCGACAAGCTCGAGTCGTTCGCCGGATACCGCGTGGATCTGACGACGGACGAGTTCGTGGCTCAGCTGGGCCGGATCGGGATAGTGGTGACCGGCCAGACCGCGGAGCTGGCCCCGGCGGACGGGGTCATGTACGCGCTGCGCGACCAGACCGGAACGGTGCCGTCGATCCCGCTTATCGCCTCGAGCATCATGTCCAAGAAGATCGCCGGCGGCGCGCACGCGGTGGTCCTCGACGTGAAGGTCGGCGACGGCGCGTTCATGCGCACGCTGCGGACCGCTCGCGAGCTCGGGCGGCTCATGGTGGCGATCGGCGAGGCGCACGGGCTCCAGGTGACCGTCGAGCTGACGGCGATGGACAGCCCGCTCGGTCGCGCGGTCGGCAACGCGCTCGAGGTCGGCGAGGCGATCGACACCCTGCGGGGAGACGGACCGCAAGACCTCAGGGAGGTCACGCTGGCGGCCGGCGCGCAGATGCTCGTCTACGCGCGGCTCGCGTCCTCGAAGGCGGCCGCGCGCGAGATGCTCGAGCGCGCGATCTCAGACGGAAGCGGGCTCACCAAGCTCCGCGAGCTCGTGGCCGCGCAGGGCGGAGATGCCCGGATGGTGGACGATCCCGCGCGGCTGCCGCGCGCCACGACGGTCCTCACGCTCGAGGCGGATCGGACGGCTCACGTCGCCCGGATCGACGCGGCGGCCGTGGGTCTCGCCGCGGTGCGGCTCGGTGCGGGGCGAGAGAAGAAGGGCGCTCCGATCGACCACGCGACGGGCGTCGTGCTGCATGCCAAGCCGGGCGACCGGGTGTCCAAGGGCGACGCATACGCCGAGATCCACACCAGCGGCCGCGGCGATGCCGAGGCCACGGAGCTGGTCCGTGGCGCGTTCAAGTGGAGTCGCGCCGTGGTCGAGCGCCCGAAGCTGATCCTGGGCCGCATCGCATCGGGCTAGCCCGCGTGGTGTCCGATAGGCTGGCGATCACGTGATCGCCCGCCGCGGAGCGCCATTCGGGGGCAACCCGTTCGGCGTCCTCATCCTCCTCATCCTGTTGCTCGCGGTCGTGCAAGGGAACGTCGCCGGCCCGCTGAATGGAGTGATCCGGGACCCGACTTCGCTCGATGCATGGATCGCGTTCAGCGGCTTTGTTATCGCGATCGCGCTCGGCATCGCGGTCCACGAGTTCATGCACGCTTACACGGCGCACCGCATGGGGGACGACACCGCGCGGCACATGGGCAGGCTCACGCTCGACCCGCGGGCGCACCTCGACCTCTGGGGCTCGCTGCTGATCGTCCTGATCGGCTTCGGCTACGGCAAGCCGGTGCCGGTGAGCGAGGGCAGGCTGCGGAGCCCCGCCGCCTACGCCCTTGTCGCAGCGGCCGGTCCGCTGACGAACGTGGTGCTCGCCGCGGTCGCCGCCCTGCCGCTCCGGACCGGTACGGCGGGCGTCCTCGGCGCCGCATACGCGGACATCCTCGGGACGATCGTGATCATCAACTGCCTGCTGGCGGTCTTCAACCTGGTCCCGATCCCGCCGCTCGACGGATCGAAGGTGGTGTACGGCCTGCTGCCGCCGCGGCAGGCGTACGCGTGGCGGACCTACGAGCAGTACGGGCCCTTCGTGCTGATAGCCGTGATCTTCCTGCTCCCGTACCTGCGGATCGACTTCCTGGGACCGGTGGTCATCGGGCCGGCCCGCGCGCTCGCCGGCCTCCTGGTCGGCCAGGGCTTCTGATGTCCATCCGCCACCGGGTCGAGCAGACGCGGCGCTACGCGTTCCGCTCCCGGGCCGACGAGCGTCACGCCGAGCGCACGGCCGAGGCGCTGCGGGCCCTGGGCGCGGACGAGGAGCTCGTCACCGCCGGGCTCCTCCACGACGTGGCAAAGCCCGCGGAGACGCGCCTCTGGCATCGGATCGCGGGAGTGCTCCTCGAGCGCTTCGCTCCCGCGCTGCGCCGGCGCCTGGCGCGGGGCTCGGGCACGCTGGGGCGCTACCTCGAACACCCGCGGCTCGGCGCCGAGGAAGCGCGGCGGCGCGGCGCGTCGGAGCGGGTGATCCGCCTCATCGCGCGTCACCACGAGAGGCCCGAGACGGACGACGAGCGACTGCTCCAGCGGGCGGACCGCGAGGCCATGCCGTGACCCGGGACGAAGGGGAGGAGGGCCGCTCGGGGCGCGACGGCGGCCCGCTCATCGGCGCGCGGCCGCCCAGCGTCCAGGTCGAAGGCTTCGAAGGCCCGCTGGACCTGCTCCTGGAGCTGGTGGAGGAGAGGAAGCTCGACATCCTGACCGTGCGCCTGGGCGATCTAGCCGGCGGGTATCTCGAGCGCGTCCGGGCCCTCGGGTCGCTGCAGGCCGACGAGGCCGCGGCCTTCCTGTGGCTGGCCTCGCGCCTGGTGCTGCTCAAGGCGCGCAGCCTCCTGCCGTCGCTGGAGCCGGTCGCAGAGGACGAGGACGTCGTCACCGAGGAAGAGCTCCGCGCGCGCCTCCTCGAGTACGCGACCGTGAAGCAGCGGGCCACGGCGCTCGGCGACCGCATGCGCGCGGGCGAGCGCGCGTTCCACCGCGAGGGCGGGACCGTGGAGCTGCCGCCGCGCGGAGGCGACACGGACGCGCTGGCGGCGGCCTGGTCGCGCGTGCTGTCCATCGCCGCGCGGCAGCGGCGCGAGGAGGCCGCCGAGATCCCGGCGGAGCGGTACTCGGTGGAGCAGCGCACCGCCGAGATCGAGGAGATCGTGCGCCGCGACGGCCGCGTGGCCTTCGCTACGCTTCTCGGGCCCGACCCCGACCTCTCGTTCGCGGTGGTGACGTTCATCGCCCTTCTCGACCTCTACCGGCGCGTGGTCATCGACCTCGAGCAGGACGAGCTCTACGGGGAGATCCGGATCGTGCGGAAGGAGCGTTCGTCTGGTGCGTAGCGAGCTGGCGAACAGGATCGAGGCGGTGCTCTTCGTCGCGGAGAAGCCCGTCGGCCGGGCCGAGCTCGCGCGCGTGGTGGGTGCGACGCCCAAGCAGGTCGAGGCCGCCCTCGGCGAGCTCGAGGCCGCCTACGGCGGATCCGGCCTGCGCCTGCAGCGCGGCGGCGACGAGTGGCAGATCGTCACCTCGCCCGAGAGCGCGCCGTATGTCTCGGCCTACCTGGGCGCGGACCGCCTGCGGGTCTCGCCGGCGTCCCTAGAGACCCTGGCGGTGATCGCCTACCGGCAGCCCATAACGCGCGCCGAGGTCGAGGCCGTCCGTGGGGTCAACTGCGACCAGACCATCTACACGCTCATGTCGCGCCGGCTGATCGAGGAGCGCGGGCGGAAGGAGGCGCCGGGCCGCCCGATCCTGTACGGGACGACGTGGGAGTTCCTGGAGTGCTTCGGTCTGCAGAGTCTCCAGGAGCTCCCGCGCGTGCTCACGCCCGAGGGCGAGGTGACGGAGCTGGCCTCTCCGGCCGCGGGAGGGCCCGGCGAGTGAAGACCCCGCGACCGGTCACGCGGCGCCGGGCCAAGGCGCCGCCGCGGCTCGCCGCGGAGGGGGTGCGG
>JBOGTE010000087.1:0-9165 GCA_050692015.1 Candidatus Limnocylindria bacterium | reverse complement strand
CCGCGGCGGTCCCGGCCTCGGCGGACACCGTCGGTCGCGATGAGTACCGCGAGCGCCTGGAGGAGGCGAGGGCGCTCCTCGCGGAAGCGCTGCGCGCGGAGCCGGCCGGGCGCGAGGCCACGGTCGAGCGAGCGCGCCGGGCGCTCCGTCAGACCACGGCGGTGCGCCTCGAGGACGGCGCGACCGTCGCGGTGGACGACGGCCCGGTCGCCTCGCGCCTCACCACGGCCGACGACTCCATCCGCGCCGCGCTCGCGGACGTGACCGTGCTGCTCGATCTCGCGAGCCGGCGGCCCGCGGTCGATACCGCGGCGGCCGTGGCGCAGCTGCGCCAGCGCGTCGGCGAGCACCGGGCCAGCGACGCGCAGATGACCTTCATCGACCTCTTCTCGCAGTGGCTGGCGCGCTTCCTGGCCGACCTACGCGGCGCGCCGCCGGATCCGCGCATCCTCCTCACCGCCGCCGGCGGGCTGGGCCTCGCCCTCGTCCTCGTGGTCCTCGGGATCCTGGGGCGCGACCTCCGCGAGCGCTTCCGGCGCGAGGTCATGCTCCCGGAGCTTCGTCCCGAGGGCCGGCCCGATCCGGCCGCGCATCTCCGGCGCGCCGAGGAGGCGCTGCGCGCCGGATCGGCGCGCGAGGCCATCCACGCCCTGTACCTCTACGCGATCGCGGCGCTCGCCTCACGCGAGGCCATCCGCTACGACCCCTCGCTCACCGACCGCGAGCTGCTGGCGCGGGCCGGCTCGATCCCGAACGCCCAAGCCCTCCGCGACCTGGTCGAGATCCACGACCGCGTCTGGTACGGCCTGCGGGACGCCGGCGCCGCCGAGGCGTCGCGCGCGCGGCAGCTGGCGCGGCGGGCGGCGGCCTGATGGGGGCGCTCCGCCACGTGAACGTCCTGTACGTCTTCGCGGCGCTGCTGTTCGCGGGCACCGTCGCCTTCTCCGTGATCACAGCCGGGCAGACCGACCCCACCGGCCTGGGGCGCAGCGCGTCCGTGTACGACGAGGGGCCGGCCGGCACCGCCGTGCTCCGCCGCTGGCTCGACGGCCTGGGCGTCCCGACGACGGTCATCCAGGGCGACCTCTTCCAGCCGCGCTTCGAGGAGGCGCACGCCGTCCTGCTGCTCGGTGCGACGGAGCTGCTCACGCCCGCGGACGCCCGGGACCTGCGCGAGGTCGTCGCCCGCGGCGGGACGCTCGTCGTGGCCACGGAGGCCGGCCTCGCGGAGGGCCTCCTGCTGGACGCCTTCGGCCTGAGCCTCGGCGGCTTCGTGCCCCTGGGCGAACACGAGGCGGTCGCTCCGCTGGGAGCCCTCACCGGCGCGCGCACGCTGTCCATCGACCAGGGCCGCGAGGTCGTCGCCGAGCGCGGGATGGTGACGGCGCGCGCGGGCGCCGCACCGCTCGCCGTCTCGGTCCGCGAGGGCGCCGGCACCGTGCATCTGGTCGGTAGCCTCGCGCCGTTCCTCTCCGGCCGGATCGGGGAGGGCGACAACGGGCGCTTCGTGCTGGCGCTCCTCGACGACGCCATCCGCGCCGGCGGCACCGTCGCGTTCGACGAGTACCACCACGGCGCTCATCCCCCGGCCGACGTGCTCGCGGTGGTCCAGCGGACCTGGCCCGGCCGGGCGCTGGTCGCGGCCGGCGCGATCGTGTTCGCCTTCGTCGTTCTCACGGGCCGCCGGTTGGGCCCGCCGCTGCCGCTCGAGCACCGCCCGGCGCGCTCCAGCCTGGACCATGTGCGCGCGTTCGCGGGACTGGTGCGCCGCTCAGGCCACAGCGAGATAGCGCGCGATCGGATCCGGCGCGAGCTGAGGCAGGGCATCGCGCGCGAGCTCGGCCTGGACCCGGCCGCCCCGGCGGAGCGGCTGTTCAGCGCGTTCGCGGCGGCGCACCCGGAGCGGGCCAGCGAGGCCCGCGCGATAGACGAGCAGCTCGCGCGTCCCTTGCGCGACGCCGACCTCCTACGTAGCGTCGCCCGCATCGACCGGGTGCTGCGCCCGGACAGGGGGGCCGCATGACCGTCGTACCTCGCACCGCCCAGGACGTCGCCGCGCGGTTCGCCGAGAGCGTGCATCGGATCGTCATCGGCCAGGACGAGGCCGTGCGGCTCTCGCTCATCGCCCTCCTGCTGGGAGGCCACGTTCTCATAGAGGGCGTGCCGGGCACGGCCAAGACGCTCCTCGCCCGGACGGTCGCCCACCTTATCGGCGGAACGTTCAAGCGCATCCAGTTCACGCCGGACCTGATGCCGAGCGACGTCGTCGGAACGAGCGTCTACGAGATCGCGACCAGCAGCTTCCGCATCCGCCGCGGGCCCATCTTCGCGAACGTGATCCTGGCCGACGAGGTGAACCGCGCGCCGGCGAAGACGCAGTCGGCGCTGCTCGAGGCGATGCAGGAGGGCCAGGTCACCCTCGAGGGCGAGGGCCTGCCGCTGCCGCGGCCGTTCCTGGTGCTGGCGACGCAGAACCCGGTCGAGTACGAGGGGACCTACCCGCTGCCGGAGGCGGAGCTCGACCGCTTCCTGTTCAAGGCCGCCGTGCGCTACCCGGCGGCCGCGGAGGAGCGCGCCATCCTGCGCGCGCACGACGGGCGCGTCCCGTTGGCGGAGGTCGCGGGGCTCGAGCCGCTCCCGCCGGGCGCGCTCGACGCGGCGCGGGCCGAGACCGAGGCGGTCACGGTCTCCGACCCGGTCCTCGACTACGTCGCGCGCATCGTGGAGGCGACGCGCGTCTCGCCCGACGTGATGCTCGGCGCGAGCCCGCGCGCGGGCGTCCACCTGATGCGCGCCTCGAAGGCGGCGGCCGCCGTGGAGGGCCGCGACTTCGTGACGCCGGACGACGTCAAGGCGCTGGCCCTGCCCACCCTGCGGCACCGCATCGTGCTCAAGGCCGAGGCCGAGATCGAAGGCCTCGACGCCGACGCATCGCTCCGCCGTGTCCTCGGTCGCCTCGACATCCCGCGCTGAGGCCGGGGCCGGCCGCAGCGTCGCTGACCTCTTTCCCATTCCGCGCCCGCGGCTGCTGGCGCTGGCCCTCGTCGCCGTGCTGCCGGTCGCGCTCGCGGCGTTCGCGGAGCCGCTCGTCTGGCTGGGCGTCGCCCTCGGCGGTACGGCGCTCGTCCTAGCGGCCGCCGACGTGCGCGCGACGCCAGCGCCCGGCGCCCTCGAGGTCCGGAGGGTCACCGAGCCGCAGCTCTCGATCGGCGTCGCCAACCGGGTCGAGCTGCGCCTCGGCAACCCCTTCTCGCGCTCGCTCCACGTGACCGTCCGGGACGACGTGCCGGCCGCGTTCGACGTGGACCGGCGGCGCCTCTCCACCCTGGTGCCCGCCGGCGGCGAGGCGTCCCTCGCCTACACCGCCCGGCCGCGGCACCGGGGCGCGTTCCGCTTCGGGGACGTGCACCTCCGCGTGCGCGGGCCGCTCGACCTGGTCGAGCGCCAGGGCCGTGTCGCCGCGGCCGCGGACACGCGCGTCTACCCGGACCTCCACGAGGTCCGCCGCTACGAGCTGGCGCTGCGCCGGGGCCACGCCTACGACGCGGGGCAGCGGCGCGCGCGTGTGGCGGGCGGCGGCGGCGTGTTCGAGCGCCTGCGCGAGCACCAGCCCGACGACGACCCGCGCTCGATCTCCTGGGCCGCCACGGCGCGGCGCGGCTACCCGATCAGCGTCGAGTACGAGACGGAGCGCCAGCAGCGGGTGCTGATCCTCCTCGACGCCGGACGGATGATGTCGAGCACCGTCGGAGGGCTGACCAAGCTCGACCACGCGGTGAACACCGCGCTCATGCTGGCCTACGTCGCGACGGCCAAGGGCGACGAGGTCGGCCTGCTCGGGTTCGCCGACGACATCCGGTCGTACGCCGTCCCGCGGCGTGGCCGCGCGCAGTTCCTGCGCATCACCGAGGAGCTCCGCCGCATCGAGGTCACGACGGCCGAGTCGGACCACCGCGCCGCGTTCGAGTTCCTGCGCGCCAAGGCGGCGCGCCGCGCGCTCGCCGTCCTGTTCACCGACCTCGTCAGCGAGGACGCCTCGCGCTCGCTGGTTGCGGCGGTGACGCGCCTGGCGGGGAACAACGTCGTGCTCTGCTGCCTGCTGGCGGACCCGCACCTCGCCGAGGTGGCGACACGCCTGCCGGACTCGACCGCGGCGCTCTATGAGCGCGTCGTCGCGCAGGAGGTGCAGGACGCCCGCGCCAAGGCGCTGGCCGTGCTGCGCCAGCGCGGGGTGCACGTGGTGGACGTGCCCGCGGAGCGCCTCACCGTCTCGACGATCCAGCGCTACCTGGAGCTGAAGAAGCGCTCCCTCTGAGACCAGACCTCATCCGTCACGAGCCGACCCGTGCACTTTGCCCGTCTTGACGGCAGCACGGCATATTCCTACCTTGTAGGTCGGAAATCATGTTCCTCGGTCGTTCACTCCGCAGATGCCACCGTGATTGGCCCGCCGGCCGCGTCACATCGAGGCTCGGCTTGGTCGTGGCGCGCAGCGCCCGCTGCGCAGGTGGCCTCTGCGCCTGTTCCGAGGTCGCCGGCGCCTAGCTAGAGCCTCGGCGACCTGCTTTCGACGAGCGCCCCACGAGCGATACCGCCGCGCCCGAAAGGAGACCGTCCATCAGCCACGCCATGCCCGCCGCGCTCACCACGCCGCTCGCGCGCGGCTTCCGCGGAGTGCCACGCCAGTACATCGCGGCGACGACCGTGCTGGTCGCGGCGGTGGCCCTCGCGGTGCCGATGGCGCAGCAGGAGGGGATCCTGGCCGCGCTCTGGGCGCTCGGGCTCGCGGCGGGCTTCACGCTGCAGCGCAGCCGCTTCTGCTTCGCCTCCGCTTTCCGCGACCTCTTCCTCTTTGGCAGCGCTCGCATCATGAAGGCCATCCTGCTCGGGCTGGGTGTCGCGACGACCGGCTTCGCGGCGATCATGCACGCGGCCGTCCCCTTCCCGGGCTTCGGCGCGCTGCCGCCCGAGGCACACGTGCTACCGGTCGGCATCTCCACCGCCATCGGCGGCCTCCTGTTCGGATACGGGATGGTGCTCTCCGGCGGGTGCGTCTCTGGATCGCTCTACCGCGCCGCCGAAGGCTACGTCGCCTCCTGGGTCTCCCTCGCGGGGGTCGTTCTCGGCCTCGGCTTCATCTCGCAGACCTGGAACTGGTGGTGGGAGACGCTGGTCAGCGGCGAGACGAAGATCTGGCTTCCCGAGACGGCCGGGCTCGGCTACGCGGGCGCGCTCGGGCTGACCTTCGCCGCGCTTCTTGTCGTGTTCGTCTTCCTGGTCTGGTGGGAGGCGCGCTCCGGTGTCTTCACGAGTCACGTCGCCGCGGCCACTCGACCGGTCACGACCTTCCGGGAGCAGCTCTCGCGCGTCTGGCGTGCGGTGTTCGTTCACGGCTGGTCGGCGGCGGCGGGCGGCGCGGTGCTCGGCGGGATCGTCGTGGTCATGTACACGGTCCACATGCCCTGGGGCGTCACCGGCGAGCTCACGCGGCTGGCGAACGCATCCATGACGGCGTTCGGGGCGGCGCCCCCAGAGGCCCTCGGCCTCAGCGACATCGGCGGCTGCGCGGCGCGGGCCGACGAGCCGGGCCTCTTCAGCCACACCTTCTCGGTCACGGTCGGCATCCTCCCCGGCGCGCTCGTCGGCGCCCTCTTCGCGAAGGAGTTCAAGCTCCGCTTCCCGCGGAGCGCGGTGCGCTACGCGCAGTCGCTGGGCGGCGGCGTCCTCATGGGCGCGGGCTCCGGGCTCGCCATCGGCTGCACCATCGGCGCCTTCTTCTCCGCGATCCCTTCGCTCTCGATCTCAGGCTGGCTCTTCGCCGCCGCGCTCGCGGGCGGCGCCTACCTCGGTGTCCAGACCATCCGGCGGATCCCGTGAGGCGACGATCATGACCTGGAGGACGCGATGAAGCTCGACGTACGCGGTGAGGTGTGCCCCTATCCCATGCTGAAGGCGGTCGAAGCGATGAAGAAGCTCAAAGGCCAGGAGGAGCTGGTCGTCATCACCGACCACGCCCCCTGCCTCGAGACCATCCCACCGCAGGCGCCCCGCTTCGGCTACTCCTACTCGGTCGAGGAGACCGGCGCGCCGGAGTGGACGATCAGGCTGATCCCGCTCGGGGGTGAGCGATGAGCCTGCGTATCGCGGCCTTCCTTGCCTCGGCCGCGCTCGTCATCGCGGGGTGCAGCGCGCCCGCCGCCGCTCCGTCGCCGCAGGCCTCGCCATCGCCCTCGCCGGTGCCGTCCGCTACCCCGCAGGCAGTGGAGGCGGAGGTCTTCCTGTTCAGCAACAGCTCCCCCAACGTCACGGTGATCGACGGCCAGACGTTCGAGGTGGTCCGGACCAAGGACCTCCCGGACTTCAAGGCCTGGACGTGGAACGACGACAACAACTACTTCGACGGTCAGAACATCTGGCTCGGCCACCGCGACCCCGAGACGAGCGAGGCCGAGGTCATCCTGCTCGACGCCGACACGCTCGAGGTCACCGACCGCATCGCGGTCGGCAAGGAGGCGGCGACGCTGTACATCGGCAAGCCGACCCCCGACGGACAGCTCTTCGTCGCCAAGCACGCCGCGTGGGAGCTGGCGGTCATCGACATCAAGACACACGAGCTGCTCCGGGCCATCGACGTGGACGTGAACGCGGGCGAGACGGGACAGCCGCCGCGCTGGGCTGCCTGCGACAGCGACGCTGCCACCAGCGACGACGGGATCACGCGCATCTACGTGCCTTCGAATGCCGGCACCACGACCGTCGCCATCGACGCCGCGACCGGCGAGCCGCTCCAGACGCTCGACCACCCCGCCGGGACGCGCCCCTGCATGCTCACCGTGAGCCCCGACGAGAAGGTCTGGGTCCAGGAGTGCGACGGCAACGCCAACGTCGTGCTCGACCCGGTGAGCCTGGAGATCTTGCAGCGCATCCCGAGCGGCAAGGGCCCGATCGTCGCCGCGTTCACCGTAAACGGCAAGTACGGGCTCATCGGGCACTCCGGCGACACGGTCGTCCAGGTCGTTGACGCGAAGACCTTCGCCGAGGTCAAGCGCATCGAGGTCGGCACCAACCCCGACAAGGTCAGCTCGCACCCGAACGGCAGGTGGGTCTTCGCCGAGCTATCGAAGGAAGCGGCCGTCGCCGTCATCGACACATCCAGCTGGACGGTCGCGCAGCGCGTCCCGATCGGCACGAATCCAACGGGGATCTTCGTGCGTACGCTGCCATGAGGCTTGAGCGGCTCTCGCCCATCGTTACGCGCGATCTTTCAGATCGCAGCGAGGTCGTGTTGATCGACCTCCGAACGCCGTCGGAGTTCGCCGCCCGGCACGTCGCGGGCTCGCTGTCCGTTCCGTTCAGCCAGCGCGGGCTCGGCGAGCGCGTGCGGACGGTCCTTCGACCCGGATCCCCGGCCGTCCTGGTCGCGCCGGATGAGGCGACCGGGCAGGCGGCCGCGGCGCAGCTCGCGGAGGCGGGTGTGCTCCTACGGGGAATGCTCGAAGGCGGCTTCGCCGCATGGCGGGACGCGGGCTTCCCTCGCTCATCCCTCGGCGAGATCGCCGTGGACGACCTCCCTCGGCTCGGTGCCGGCTCGACGATCGTCGACGTGAGGGAGCCGCTGGAGTGGACGACCGGACACGTTCCCGGAGCGCTGCTCATTCCGCTCGGTGAGCTCCGCGACTCGCTCCATTCGATCCCGAGGGACCGCCCGGTCATCACCATCTGCGAGGCGGGGATCCGCAGCTGCACGGCCGCGAGCCTGCTCGCCTCGGCCGGCTTCACAAAGGTCGCCCACGTCCCCGCCGGGTCCTCCGGCTATCGCGCCTCGCGCCTGCCGCTCGCATTCCCGGCCGCAGAGGTGGGCACCCGATGATCTCCCGCCGCACGCTACTCATCTCTCTCGCGTCGGCATTCGGCGGCGCGGGCGTGACCTACGCCGCGCAGGTCGCGGCCCAGGATCGGGAGCTCGACTCGCTGCGCCGGAAGGTAGCGACGCTCTCCTACAACGTCGCATCGGGCGGGGGCGTGAACCGGAAGATGATGCCCGATCCGGTCAGCGGCCAGCCCACGGTCGCGCTCGACGAGTCATTCACCTTCGACCGCAACCACGCGCAGTGCCGGGTCGACACGAACCCGGAGGCGTTCAAGATGCCGACCTTCGCGATGGGCGAGGTCGTGATCGACCCCCATCGCTTCTTCATGGCCATGGCCAGCACGACGATCGATCAGTTCCTCGTCACCACGGCCCCCGACGGGAAGCGCCGGGTAATCATGCGCGGCGGGCTCTCTTGCGCCACCGAGGTCGGTCAGGCTCAGACCACGCTCGGCTCTCGGACCGAGTCCGAGCACGCCACCTACGAGATCGAGGCGGTGGACGGCGGGATCGGCGGCGGCACGGCCGGGGACTCGTTCGCATTCACAGTGTTCTTCGATGAGCGCGAGGCGCCGCTCAACCACGCGATCTTCGGGCCGAGGTTCACCTTCACGGGGGAGATGATCGAAGGCGAGGTCACCATCGTTGACCCCGCGCTGTGACCGTCGGCGCGCGGTCCGCGGCGTGACGCCGCGGTGTGGTTACGCGAGGACGCGCTTCGCCTTCGCAGCGTCCTTGCCGACACCGAGCGCCAAGGTCACGCGCTTGCGGGTCTGACCGGCCAGATAGGCGCTATCGATGTTCACCTTCGCCTTCGCCAGGCGACCGGCCACACGCGCCAGGGTCCCGGGTTTGTGCGCACCCGACACGGTGACGACCCTACGGATACCCGACTTGCCGATGCGATAGCCGGCGGCCTCGAGCGCACGACGAGCGGTCGCGCCGTCCTCATTCGCGAAGAGCAGGCGGATCGTTCCGGCTCGGCCGCTGGCGTTCGCCGAGATGGCAGCGATGTTCACACCCGCATCGGCCAATGACTTGCCGATCGAGGCGAGCTGGCCGAGTCGGTTCGGCGCCTTCAGGGTGATCTCAGTAGCGAGCTTTGCCATCGGGAGCCTCCACGCGTGAAGTCGTGCCGAGCCTAGCCCCGACGACACGGTCCGGCAAAGGTCCGGCCCTACCGCCGATCTCAGTAAAAGCCATCAGCGGCTCTTCACTGCGGTTCGTCAGAAGGCGGGCCTCATCGCCTCGAGGACCGATGCTATGCCGGGACGGTGCGCCTCCCCACGAACAGC
>JBOGTE010000086.1:0-9165 GCA_050692015.1 Candidatus Limnocylindria bacterium | reverse complement strand
GCCCCGGCGCCCGCTGCCCCCACGCCGGCCGCCCCCGCACCGGCTGCCCCCGCACCGGCAACCCCGGCGCCCGCCGCTACCGGAGGGAGCTCCGCCTGATGCTGATGCCGAAGCGCCTCAAGCACCGCAAGTTCCAGCGCGGCCGGATGACGGGCGTCGCCTACGGCGGCTCGACCGTCGCGTTCGGGGACTACGCGCTGCAGGCGCAGGAGCCCTGCCGCATGACGTCGCGCCAGATCGAGGCCGCGCGGCGCGCGATCGTCCACCACATGCGCCGCGGCGGGAAGGTCTGGATCCGGGTCTTCCCGGACCGTCCGGTCACCAAGAAGCCCGCCGAGACGCGGATGGGCTCCGGCAAGGGCGCGCCCGACCACTGGGTCGCGGTGGTGAAGCCGGGCCGGATCCTCTACGAGGTGTCCGGCGTGGACGCCGCGCTCGCCAAGGAGGCGTTCCGCCTTGCCTCGCACAAGCTCCCGATCCGCACGCGGATCGTGGCGCGCGAGGGCGTGGGCGCCGAGGCCGAGGGGACGGTGGCCGCTCATGGCTGAGAAGAAGGACCTTCGGCGACTGTCCGATGAGGACCTGGCCGAGGAGAAGAAGACGGCGAAGGAAGAGCTGCTGGACCTGCGGTTCCAGCTGGCGACCCGGCAGCTCAAGGACGTGCGGGCGATCCCGCGGGCACGCCGCCGGATCGCGCGTGCGATGACGTTCGCGAAGCAGAGGGAGACCGAGAAGAGTGCCTGAGAAGAAGGCCAAGCGCGCTACGGAAGCGCGCCCGGCCACAAAGACCCTGCGAGTCCGAGACTCAGGTCCGTCTAAGACCACGAAGGCTGCAGGCGCGAAGCCAGCGGCCCGTCGCGCCGTGCGCGCGAAGCCGGCCGCAGCCGAGGCCGCGCCCGTCGCTTCCGCGCCGGCCGTGACCGCTGAGATCAAGGTCCACCGTGGCCGCCGCCGGACGAAGCTCGGCCGCGTGGTCTCGGCCAAGACGCTCAACACCGCCATCGTCGAGGTCGAGCGGCAGCGGCAGCACCCGCTGTACAAGAAGGTCATCCGGGTCCGGAAGCGGTTCCCGGCGCACGACGCCACGGGCGACGTGAAGGCCGGCGACCTCGTGCGCATCCAGGAGAGCCGCCCCTTCAGCGCCACGAAGCGCTGGCAGGTCATCGAGGTCCTCTCCCGCGCGGGCGAGGCCATGGCCGCGGCACGCCGGGTCGCCGACGTCGAGCGCGAGCTCGAGGAGACCGAGGGCGTGACCGAGCTGCTGGCGAAGCCGGAGCGCGTCGTCGCGGAGGCCGGCGCCGAAGAGGCCGGCGCCGAAGAGGCCGAGGACGCCGCTGACGTGAGCGAGCGGACGGGGGACGACCGGTGATCAGGCCGTACTCGCGGGTCAAGGTCGCGGACAACACCGGCGCGCGGGAGATCTCGGTCATCCGCGTGCTGGGCTCGTCGTCGGGCACGACCGCGGAGGTCGGTGACCTCTTCATCGCCACGGTGAAGCAGGCCATCCCGAACGCCGGCGTGAAGAAGGGCGAGGTGGTCCGCGCGGTCGTCGTCCGCCAGACGAAGGAGTACCGCCGGGCCGACGGCAGCTACATCCGCTTCGACGACAACGCCGCCGTGCTGCTCAACCCCCAGAACCAGCCGCGGGGCACGCGCATCTTCGGGCCCGTCGCGCGCGAGCTGCGCGAGCGGAACTTCATGAAGATCGTTTCCCTCGCGCCGGAGGTGCTCTAGTGGCCGTCCGGATCCGCAAGGGGGACGAGGTCGAGGTCATCGCCGGCAAGGACCGCGGCAAGCGCGGGACCGTGCAGGAGGTGGTGCCGGGGGCGCGCCGCGTGGTCGTCGCCGGCGTGAACATCGCCAAGCGCCACAAGAAGGCGAACCCGCAGCGGAACATCAAGGGCGGGATCGTCGATCAGCCGGCGGCGATGGACCTCGCCAAGGTGATGCTGGTGTGCCCGCACTGCGGCAAGCCCACCCGCGCCGCGCACCAGACCGAGGACGGGGACAAGTCGCGCGTCTGCCGGCGCTGCGGCGAGGCGATCGTGACCCAGAAGGAGAAGAGCTAGGTGGCCAGCGGACTGAAGGAGCGCTACGACAAGACGATCAAGGACGAGCTGCGCAAGCGGTTCTCCTACGACAACGTCATGCGCATCCCGACGATCGAGAAGGTCGTGGTGAACATCGGCATGGGCGAGTCGATCGGCAATGGCAAGGCCATGGACGCCGCCGCCGCCGACCTGGGCACCATCACCGGCCAGCGCCCCGTGGTCACGAAGTCGAAGAAGGCCATCTCGAACTTCCGGCTGCGGGTGGGCATGCCCATCGGCCTGAAGGTGACGCTGCGGGGCGAGCGCATGTGGCACTTCACCGAGAAGCTGGTGAACGTGGTGCTGCCTCGTATCCGCGACTTCCAGGGCGTGTCGGACCGCGGGTTCGACGGACGCGGGAACTACTCGCTGGGCCTCAAGGAGCAGCTGGTGTTCCCCGAGATCGACTACGACAAGATCGACCGGCTGCGGGGTCTCGAGATCACGTTCGTGACCACCGCCAGGACGGACGAGGAAGGCCGCGCGCTCCTCGAAGCGCTCGGCATGCCTTTCCGCCAGCCGGGCAGCCGCGCGGCCTAAGGAGGAGCAAGGGTGGCGAAGAAGAGCCTCGTGATCCGCTCGCAGCGCGAGCAGAAGTACCCGGTGCGCGCGTACACGCGCTGCCAGATCTGCGGCCGGTCGCGCTCGTACATGCGCCGGTTCGGCCTGTGCCGGATCTGTTTCCGCGAGCGGGCGCTCCTCGGCGAGCTGCCGGGCGTGACGAAGTCCAGCTGGTAATGAGGGAATGAGCGATATGGAACGAAGCAGCGAGCCGCGCATCGAGGCCACCGAAGGGGCCCGGCCGCCCGCCGAGTCCCCGCGGCCGGCCGCCCGCCGCGCGCCGGCACCGAAGAAGCCGGCCCGGCGCCGCGGCGTGAACGTGAGCGACCCGGTGGGGGACATGCTCACGCGCCTCCGGAACGCGGTCGGCGCGCGCCACGAGAAGGTGGAGCTCCCGGCCAGCCGCCTCAAGGCGGAGATCGCGCGGATCCTCCAGGCCGAGGGCTACATCGCCGGCTACGAGAAGGCCGGCGACGACCTGGTGGTGCGCCTCAAGTACCAGGGCCGCCTCCCCGTGCTGACCGGCGTGGACCGCATCAGCCGGCCGGGCCGGCGCGTCTACCGGCAGCGCGACGACATGCCCCGCGTCATGGGCGGCCTGGGCATCGCCATCGTCTCGACGTCGGCCGGCCTCATGACCGGCACCGACGCGCGGCGCCGAGGCCTGGGCGGCGAGATCCTGGCGTGGGTCTGGTAAATGCTTTGCATGTACATCCATCCCTCGCGCGCCAGCGTCAGCAAGCTGCCGCTGATCACGCTCGGTCGGCTGTAGTTCGATGAGCCGCATCGGCAACATGCCCATTGCGCTCCCGAAGGACGTAGACGTGAAGGTCGATGGCCGGACGCTGCGCGTGAAGGGCCCCAAGGGCGAGCTCGTCCGCACCTTCCACCACGACGTGGACGTGACGCCCTCGGACGGCACGGTCACGGTCAAGCGGACCGACGAGACCCCCAGCGCCCGCGCGCTGCACGGGCTCACGCGCACGCTGGTCGCGAACATGGTCATCGGGGTCACGCAGGGGTACGCGAAGGACCTCGAGATCAGCGGGACCGGCTACCGTGCCACGCTCGCGGGGAAGAAGCTGACGCTGGCGCTCGGCTTCTCGCACCCGGTGGAGATCGACCCGCCGGCCGGGATCTCGTTCACGCTCGAGACGCCGCAGAAGATCAAGGTCTCGGGGATCGACAAGGAGGTCGTCGGGGAGATCGCCGCGAAGATCCGCGGCCTCCGCAAGCCCGACCCCTACAAGGCCAAGGGCGTCAAGTACGCGGGCGAGGTCATCCGGCGCAAGGCCGGCAAGGCCGGCAAGGTCGGCGCCAAGGGCGCCGCGTGATCGGAGTTCGGGAATGACAACGGACACGCGAAGGGAAGGGCGGCTCATGCGGCACCGCCGCGTGCGCAAGCGTGTGGAGGGCGCAGCGGACCGCCCGCGCCTGGCGGTGTTCCGGTCTCTCTCGCACATCTACGCGCAGGTCATCGACGACCGGGCCCGGCGCACGCTGGCGGCGGCGTCGGACGTCGAGGTCAAGAGTGGCAACAAGACGGAGCGGGCCAGGGAAGTGGGCAAGGCGGTCGCCGAGCGCGCCAAGGCCGCGGGTGTCGGCGAGGTCGTGTTCGACCGCGGCGGCTACAAGTACCACGGCCGCGTCAAGGCCCTGGCCGACGCGGCACGCGAGACCGGCCTGCGGTTCTAGGGAAAGGAACGGGAATGGCGAGGATCGACGCGAGCCGGCTGGAGCTGACCGAGCGGGTCGTCCAGATCAACCGGGTCTCCAAGGTGGTCAAGGGTGGACGGCGGTTCAGCTTCTCCGCGATCGTCGTCGTGGGCGACGGGCGCGGGCACGTCGGCGCGGGCCTGGGCAAGGCCGACGAGGTGCCGGACGCGATCCGCAAGGGCGTCGAGGACGCGAAGAAGCACGTGATGCTGGTGCCGCTCAACGGACAGACGATCCCTCACCCCATCACGGCGCAGTTCGGCGCCGCGAACGTGGTGCTCCGCCCGGCGTCGAAGGGCACCGGCGTCATCGCCGGCGGCTCGATGCGCGCCGTGGTCGAGTCGGCCGGCATCCGCGACATCCTCACGAAGTCGTTGGGGTCTACGAACCCGGTGAACGTGGTCATGGCGACGATGAAGGCGCTCCAGCAGCTCCGCTCCGCCGACCAGGTCGCCGACATGCGCGGCGTGCGCGTGCCGGGCTCGCGTCCGGAGCCGGTGGCCTCATGACCGAGCTCGAGATCACGCAGAAGCGCAGCGCCATCGGTGAGAAGGAGGCCGCCCACGGGACGCTCCGCGCCCTGGGACTCGGCCGCCCCGGCCAGACGGTGCACCACGAGGACGGCCCGCAGGTCCGCGGGATGCTGCGCAGGGTCGCCCACCTGGTCCAGGTCAAGGAGCCGGCACTAAGTAGGGGCGAGCGAGCACCCGGCTTGGCCGGTCCGAGCGAGCCCAAGAAGAGCGGAGCGGTCTAGAGAATGAAGCTGCATCAGGTGAAGCCGCCCCGGGGGTCGCGCCAGCGCACCAAGCGCCTGGGGCGCGGGCCCTCCGCGGGCCAGGGCACGACCGCCGGCAAGGGCACGAAGGGTCAGCTCGCGCGGAGCGGCCCGGGCCTCCCGGGCTGGTTCGAGGGCGGCCAGACGCCGCTGCACATGCGCGTCCCGAAGCTTCGCGGCTTCAAGCAGAGGGGGCGCGTCGAGAACGTCGCGCTCAACGTCGGCCAGCTGGGCGACTACGTCGAGGACGGCAAGGTCACGCCGGAGACGCTCGCGGCCAAGGGCCTGATCCGCGCCGACGAGAGGGTGAAGGTCCTTGGCGACGGCGAGGCGCGCGCCGCGATCGAGGTGCACGCGCACGCGGCGTCGGCCACGGCCCGCCGCAAGATCGAGGCCGCCGGCGGCTCGGTCGTCCTGATCGGTAAGTAAGTGGCGGCTCAGCTCCCCGTATTCGGCGCGCTGCTGGACGCCTTCAAGGCCAGCGACCTCCGCAACAAGATCCTCTTCACCCTTGGGATGCTGATCGTGTTCCGGTTCCTGGCGCACGTCCCGCTGCCCGGAGTGGATCAGGCGCAGCTGACCGCTGTCCTGAACGAGAACGCGCTGCTCAACATCCTCGACCTCTTCTCGGGAGGCGGCCTCGCGCGCTTCAGCGTCGTGGCGCTCGGGGTGAACCCCTACATCAACGCCTCGATCATCATGACGCTGCTCAACCAGACCATCCCCGCGCTCACGGCGCTCTCCAAGGAGGGCGAGTACGGGCGCAACAAGATCAACCAGTACACGCGCCTCCTGACCGTCCCCATGGCCCTCCTGCAGGGCATCGGCGTGTCGGTCTTTATGCAGCGCTCGGGCGTGATCCCGACGTTCGGCTTCGCCGACCTGGGCCTCACCATCTCGATCCTGGCCACGCTGGTCACCGGCACGCTCCTGCTGATGTGGCTGGGCGAGCTGATCAGCGAGAAGGGCATCGGCAACGGGATCAGCTTCATCATCTTCGCGGGCATCGTGGGACGGTTCCCGACGACGATCTCCCAGACCATCGAGGTCCAGGAGAACCTGTTCATGCTCGGCGTCTACGTCCTCATCGCCATCGGCGTGATCGCCGCGATCGTCTTCATCCAGGAGGGCCAGCGCCGCATCCCGGTGCAGTACGCCAAGCGCGTCCGCGGCACGCGGATGTACTCCGGCGGGAGCACGCACATCCCGCTGCGGGTGAACAGCGCCGGGGTCATCCCGATCATCTTCGCGATCTCGATCCTGCTGCTGCCGTCGCAGATCGCCCAGTACTTCACCACCAGCGAGACCGAGTGGCTGCGCAACGTGTCCCTGGCAACGGTGGGCGCCTTCAACAACATCTTCGTGTACAACAGCCTGTACTTCCTGCTGGTCGTCGCGTTCACGTTCTTCTACACGGCGTTCACGTTCGTCCCGACAGACGTGGCGGACAATATCAAGCGCTACGGCGGGTTCATCCCCGGCATCCGCCCGGGGCCGCCCACGGCGCAGTTCCTGGGCCGCGTGGTCACGCGCATCACCATCGCCGGGGCGCTGTTCCTGGGACTGGTGGCCGTGATGCCCACTCTCATCGGAGACCTCACCGGGGTGCAGCAGCTGCGCCTGGGCGGGACGAGCATCCTGATCATCGTCGGCGTGGTCGTCGAGACGATGAAGCAGCTCGAGGCCCAGCTCCTGATGCGCTCCTACGAAGGCTTCATCCGCTAGGTGCCGGGTGGCGATCTGGTTTTCATGGGCCCGCCCGGGTCCGGCAAGGGGACCCAGGTGAGGCTCCTTCGCGACGCGCACGGCTGGGAGCACCTCTCCACGGGCGACCTCTTCCGCGACCACCTGCGCCTCGGCACGCCGCTGGGGCGGGTCGCGGAGCAGCACATCTCGCAGGGCCACTACGTGCCCGACGAGGTGACGGTGGGCATGGTGCGCGAGCGCCTCGCCCGCATCCCGCGCACCCGGCGGATCGTCTTCGACGGCTTCCCGCGCACCGTCGCGCAGGCGACGGCGCTGGACGAGCTCCTGGGAGAGCGCGGCCGCTCCGTGGGCAGCGTAGTGCTGCTCGAGGTCCCGCCAGCGGCGCTGCTCGCGCGGCTGTCGTCGCGCGGGCGCTCCGGCGACCGCTCCGACGACTCGCCCGAGGTCATCGGCGAGCGCCTCGCGGTGTACGAGGAGCAGACGCGGCCGGTGGTGGACCACTACGAGCGGGCCGGGCTGCTGCGGCGCGTGGACGGGGTGGGGGACGTAGACCGGATCCGCGAGCGCGTGGCGCGGGCGATCTCATGAAGGAGCTGGTCAGGCTCAAGACCGAGCCGGAGATCGCGACCATGCGCCGCGCGGGGCTGGTCGTGGCCGAGATGCTCGAGCGCTGCCGCGCCGCGGTGCGGCCCGGCGTGACCACCCTGGAGCTGGACCGCATCGCGCGCGAGGTGCTCCGGGAGCACGGCGCGGTGTCGTCGTTCCTGGGCTACGGCCACCCGCCCTTCCCGGCGACGGTCTGCACCAGCGTCAACGAGGAGATCGTCCACGGCATCCCCGGCAGGCGGAAGCTCCGCGAGGGGGACATCGTCGGTATCGACGCGGGCGCGATCGTGGACGGCTGGCACGCCGACGCGGCGGTCACCGTGCCGGTCGGCCGGGTCGCCCCCGAGGTCCAGCGCCTCATCGACACCACGGAGGAGGCGCTGCGCCGGGGCATCGCCGCGGTGCGCGCCGGCGGGCGGCTGGGCGACATCGGCGCCACGGTGCAGCGGTTCGCCGAGGGGAGCGGCTACAGCGTGGTGCGCAACTACGTCGGGCACGGGATCGGGGAGGCCATGCACGAGCCGCCCCAGGTCCCCAACCACGGCAGCCCCGGGCAGGGGCGCCCCATCAATGAGGGCCTCTGCCTGGCCATCGAGCCGATGGTGAACCTGGGCCGGCCCGAGACCCGCCTGCTGGAGGACGACTGGACCGTCGTCACGGCCGATGGCTCGCTTTCGGCCCACTTCGAGCACACCATCGCCGTCACCCATGACGGGCCGGTGGTCCTGACCGCGGCCGCCGGAACGGGGCCAAGGGGGCGGCTGGTAGGCGCGGCGAAGCATGTTTGATACACTTTCATTTCCCGCTGGTCATCGACCGCGGAGCTTTTTGTGTCCGGAGTCAGGAACGGCAAGATCGGGAGCGCATGGCAACTAAGCCCAGCAAGCCGAGCAAGGACGTCATCGAGGTGGAGGGAACGGTCTCCGAGGCCCTCCCCAACGCGATGTTCAGGGTCGCGCTCCAGAACGGACACGAAGTGCTCGCGCACATCTCGGGGAAGATGCGGATGAACTTCATCCGCGTGGTCCCGGGCGACAAGGTCCTCGTGGAGCTGTCGCCGTACGACCTCAAGCGGGGTCGCATAACTCGAAGGGTCAGGTACTAGGTGAAGGTCCGAGCGTCGGTCAAGAAGCGCTGCGACAAGTGCAAGATCATCCGCCGGGAAGGGCAGATCCTCGTGATCTGCTCCGAGCCGAAGCACAAGCAGCGGCAGGGGTAGGAGAGGAATGGCACGGATCTCCGGCGTAGACATCCCGCGCGACAAGCGCGTAGACATCTCGCTCCGCTACATCTTCGGGCTGGGCGCGACGACGTCGCGCAAGGTCTGCGAGGAGGCGCGCGTCGATGGCGGCACGCGCGTGCGCGACCTCACCGAGCCACAGGTGGCGAAGCTGCGCGAGATCATCGACCGGACTTACACCGTCGAGGGCGACCTGCGCCGCGCGACGGCGCTGAACATCAAGCGCCTCCAGGAGATCGGCTCGTACCGCGGGCTGCGCCACCGGCGCGGCCTCCCCGTGCGCGGGCAGCGCACCCGCACCAACGCCCGGGGCCGCAAGGGACCGCGGAAGACGGTCGCGGGCAAGAAGAAGTCGACGTCGAAGACCTAATGGGAGCGATATGAGCACGGACACCAGGCAGCAGGCCCCGGCGAAGCCGGAGGGACGCGCACCGGCCGCGCCGGCCGCCGCGACCGCGACGGCGGAGACC
>JBOGTE010000085.1:0-9317 GCA_050692015.1 Candidatus Limnocylindria bacterium | reverse complement strand
GCTCCGGTTGAACTCCATCACGTGCGGCAGCAGCACCGCGACGGCCGTCCCGTGCGCGACGTGGCACCAGCCGCCGAGGGGCAGGGCCATCGCGTGCACGTTCCCGAGGCGCGTGTTGCTGAACGCCAGGCTTGCGCTGACGACCGCACGCATCATGCGCTCGCGCGCCTCCAGGTCCCTGCCGTCCTTCACGGCGCGCGGCAGCGCCCAGGCCGCATCGCGGATCGCCTCGAGCGCCAGGACCTCCGTCATGCGGTAGGCGTTCTTGGAGGTGAACGACTCGACCGCGTGGACCAGCGTGTCCATCCCGGTGATGGCCGTGAGGAAGGGCGGGAGCCCCACGGTCATGTCGGGGTCCTCGAGCGCGAAGAGGCAGGTCGCGTTGGGGCTGATGATCACGAGCTTCTTGTGCTGCGCCGGGTCGGCGATGACGCTGTTGATGGTGATCTCGGCACCGGTCCCCGCGGTCGTGGGGATCGCGATCACCGGCGCCGCCGGCTTCGGCACCTTGTCCATTCCGACGTAGGCGAGGACCGTGCCGCCGTTCGTCATCAGGACGCCCGCCATCTTCGCCGTGTCGATGGACGAGCCGCCGCCCACCGCGACGAGCGCGTCGGCGCCCGTATCGCGCGCGCGCTCGAAGCAGCGCGCCACGTCGTCCACCGTCGGATCCGGGACGACCCCGTCGTAGATCTCATACGCGATGCCCGCCTCGCGGATCCGGTCCTCGATAGGTGCGACGAGGCCGGCCTTGACCACTCCGGGGTCCGTGACGATGAGCACGCGCTTCGCCGCGACCTGCCACAGCGGCTCCGCCACCTGTAGCGCCACACCCCGGCCGAACATGACTCGGGTAGGAATGCGGAACTGATCGACTCGGCTCGTCATGACAACGGATCCTAGCGGCGCCGCCTCGTGTCGGCCGCCTCGCCGAGCTCAAGGGAGGCGCGCCGTGGATGACGCGGCGAATGCGGATGCGCGATAGGCCTACGCGGTAGGACGCGGATCGGGACCGCGCACGTCGTGGCGGTCTGTGCCCTCGGGACGATCGGGAGCGAGGTGTAAAGGGCCGCGCGCCGCGAGCCGCGTCGGGTACCACGGTGCGCCGTCGCTGAGGGCGGCCGGCGCTAGAGCGTTGTGGACTCCGGAGGTGGCTTCTTGCCCCTCGAGCGGTAGGCGCCCCAGGCGCGACCGGCGAGCGACCCCCCGAGCCCGCGCCGCTCGATGTACGCATCGACGCGCGCGAAGAGCATCGCGATCAGCGCGGCGAGCAGCGCCCGCCACAGCCAGTAGAAGACGAGCCGGAGGCACCCGCCCAGGCAGCAGCCCACTTCAGGCGATCCTAGCGAGACTCATGCCGGGACGGCGTCGCGGTTCAGGCCGGAGCCCCCGCCTGGACGACCGGCAGCGTGTGCAGGGCCCGCGGCACCAGGAGCAGGCTCGCGCGCTCCGGCCGGCCGATGTGCTCGTAGGCGATCTCGAGCGCCTCCTCGACGTCCACGGCCACGCGCATCTTCGCGCGCCGCACCACATCGGCCGACTCTGAGGCCGCCACGACGATCTGGCAGTGCTGCAGCGTCAGCGCGACCATCACGGCGCGCTGCTCGCCTCCCGCAAAGTGCTGCCGCGCCGCTTCGACCACCGCGGCGGGCGACGCGGCGCTCTCGAGCGCCGCGAGGAAGCGCTGCTCCCCGGCCCCCTCTCCGGCCCCCTCCGGCAGCTGGGCCGGCACGATCAGCGAGCCGCCCTCGCGGACCACGGGCGTAGGCGCGAAGCGCAGGTAGGTCGCGGCGCGAGACGCCTGGTAGAGGTTCACGTCCTTCGGCGCACCGACGCCCGCGATGACGACGTCGTACTGCTTGGAGATCGGCCGCGTGTAGATCGCCGCGGCGCGCTCCACGAGCCGGCGCAGCACGGCGTCCGGCTCGCCCGCCGCGACCGCGACCACGCGCTCGCGGTCGTCCACCACCACGTTCAGGCAGAAGCGCAGCCCCGCCCGGCGGGCGATCTCGGCCACGGTCTCGTGGAAAGGATTCCCGTCGATGCGCCCCAGGCGCACGCCCGGGTCCTCGAGGAAACGCATGCCGTGCGTCGCGGTGATGGTCGGCTCGCCGCAGCAGCCGATGGCCACCGTCTTCCGTCCGCCCGAATAGCCGGCGTACTGGTGCGGCTCGACGATCCCGGTCGCGACCACCAGGTCGGACTCCTTGATGAGCTTCTGCGTGATGCCGGGGACGTCGTAGGGCGGTACCCGGCCCAGGTCCGCCCACTTCGAGGGATCGCGCCCGTCGGAGTCCACCACGCGCACGCGATCGACCACGGACCCGAGCTTCTCGCGCTTCTCGGAGTCGGTGGTGGCACGGTGCAGCCCGACCCCGACCATCACGGTGATCCGCTCGTCCGGGATCCCGCCCGCGTTCAGCTCCGCGAGCAGCGGCGGCACCAGGACGTCATCCGGGCACGCCCGCGTGAGGTCCGTGACCGCGATGACCGCGTTCGCCGACGCGTTCCGCCGGACCGCATCGCCCGCCAGCTCCCGCAGCGGCGGCGACCCAAGTGGGGCCGCGAGCGCCTCGGGGAGCGCCCGCCCCATGTCGATGGGGTCGACGGTCTCGGATGCGACCACATCGACCTCGAACCAGGGGGCCACCATGAACTCGATCTCTTCGTGCCCGTACGGAACACGGAGCATCCGCGAACGATCCATCGCGGCGAGCCTACGATCTCGTCGTGGGCCTCTTCGCGGACTGGGTGACGGCCGCCGAGGCGGTCCGCGCGACGACGAAGAAGCTCGTGAAGCAAGCCGCCCTCGCCGCCTACTTCTCGAACCTCGACGATGCCGACCTCGCCGTCGCCGCGAGGCTCTTCTCCGGTGGCCCCTTCCCCCGAGCCGACCAGCGCGTGCTCTCGGTCGGCTGGAGCGCCCTCACGGCGGCGGTCCTGGACCGCTCCGGTGCGGGCGCAGGGGACATCGCCGCGTCCTACCAGCGCCACGCCGACCTCGGCGACGTCGCGGCGGAGCTGATCACCACGCCGCCGCCCGATCCCCGGCCGCTCTCACTGTCCGACCTTGCCGCGGCGTTCGACGAGATCGCGGCCACGCGAGGCTCCAACGCCAAGCGCGCGCTGGTCCGTACGCTGATCGCCAGGGCGATCGGCGCCGAAGCGCGCTACATCGTGAAGATCGTCGGCGGCGACATGCGCATCGGCCTGCGTGAAAGCCTGGTCGAGGAGGCCCTGGCGAAGGCGTTCGGCCGCACCCGCGAGGCCGTCGCGCGCGCCAACATGCTGGGCGGGGACATCGGCGAGGCCGCGGTACGGGCGAAGGCAGGGACCCTCGAGGCCGCGGCCTTTACGCACTTCGCGCCCATCGGGATGATGCTGGCCACGCCCGTCCTCGACCTGGCCGAGGTCGCGCGGCGCTTCCCGCCGCCCTACGTCGTCGAGGACAAGTACGACGGAGTGCGCGCGCAGGTGCACAAGGCCGGCGACCGCGTCGAGATCTTCTCGCGGACCCTGGATCGCGTGACGGATCGGTACCCCGAGCTGCCGGACGCGCTGCGCGCGGTGCCGGGCACCTTCGTGCTCGACGCCGAGGTCCTGGCGTTCCGCGGGGATCGCGCCGTCGCCTTCACCGAGTTCGCGGCGCGGCTGGGCCGCAAGGTCCTCGGGGGCGAGATCCTTGGACGCCTTCCGGCGACCCTCGTCGTCTTCGACATCCTCGAGCGCGACGGCGTCCCTCTTCTGGAGCGGCCGCTCGCGGAGCGGGCGGAGATCCTCCGCACCCTGCCGCTCGCGCCGCCCCTGCGCTTCGCGCGCACCGCCACGCTGGACCTGGCGGCCGACGAGCTGCCGCTAGCGCTCGACCGGGAGTTCATCGCCGCGCGCGAGCGAGGGAACGAGGGGCTCATGGTGAAGGACCCTCGCTCGCCGTACCGGCCGGGCCGCAGGGGGATGGAGTGGCTGAAGGTGAAGCGCGCGCTGCGGACGATCGACGTCGTCGTCACCGCCGTCGAGTGGGGCCACGGCAAGCGGCGCGGCGTCCTGTCGGACTACACCTTCGCCGTGGCCGACGAGCACGGGAAGCTGCGCAACGTCGGCAAGGCCTACAGCGGCCTCACCGACAAGGAGATCGCCGAGATGACCGAGCACTTCCTCGCGAGCACGACCGAGGATCTGGGCCGGCTGCGGCTGGTGCGACCGGACACCGTCATCGAGGTCGCGTTCGACCAGATCCAGCCGAGCGACCGCCACGACTCCGGCTACGCGATGCGCTTCCCGCGCATCGTTCGGCTGCGACCCGACAAGCCGGTGGACCAGATCGACACGCTCGAGACCGTGCGCGCGATCGCAGAAGGTCAGCAAAAGCCGTGATGCCCATACTGGGCGCGCCCATGCACAGCGAGCCCGCGCCCTCGGCGGAGCAGCTCGGCGCGCTGCTCGAGCTCCAACGCTCGCTCGCGCTCGAGGCCGACATCGACCGCGTTCTGGAGCGGATCACCTCGACCGCGACGGCGCTCCTGGGCGCGGAGCGCGCCACGCTCTACGTCGTGGACGAGTCGCGCCAGGAGCTCTGGTCGCGGGTGGTGACCAAGAGCGAGCTGCGGGAGATCCGCCTGCCGCTCGACGGCCGCAGCCTGGCCGCCGAGGTCGCCCGGACGGGCGCGCCGCTGCGGATCGACGACCCGTACGGCGACGCGCGCTTCGACCCGAGCGTCGATGCCCGCACCGGCTTCCGCACGCGGTCGCTGCTGGTCCTGCCCATCGCGCCGCGCGGCGGCGGCGACCGGCTGGGGGTACTCCAAATGGTCAACCACAGCCAAAGGTCAGTGGACCACGTCCAAAGGTCGGTCGACCAGATCGATCCCGACGACCCGCAGGGCGGGCCATTCACGCGCGATCACGAAGCGCTGGGAATGGCCCTCGCCGCCTCGGCCGGGGTCGCGCTCGAGTACGTCCGGCTCACCGAGGAGCTCGGGCGCGAGCGGCTGCGCCAGGTGCGCATCGCCGAAGAGACCCGGCACCGCCTGGCGCGTGACCTCCACGACGGAGTCGCGCAGACCCTGGCCAACGCGGCGCTCTCCATCGAGCTGGCGCAGCGCCGCGCCGAGACCGACGTGCCGGCGGCGATGGCGGAGCTGGGCCAGCTCCGCGGGCGCCTCTTGGATGCGCAGCACGGACTCCGGGACATCCTGTTCGCGCTGCGGCCCGTCGTCCTGGAGGAGGAGGGCCTCGCCTCCGCGGTGCGCGCGCTGGCCGAGCGCCTCGACGGCACGGCCGGCACGCGCGTGTCGGCGCGCGAGGTGTCCTCGACCCGCCGCCTGGGCCTCGAGATCGAAGCGGCGACGTTCCACGTGATCCGCGAGGCCGCCGGCAACGCGATCAAGACCGGCCGCGCGAAGGGGGTCTCGATCGACGTGAAGGACGAGCCGGACGCCGTTGCGGTGCTCGTCGAGGACGACGGCACGGGATTCGACGTCGCGGCGACGCTCCAGGGCTACGCCTCGAGAGGCAGCCTGGGGCTCATCCAGATGCGCGAGTCCGCGCGCCTCATCGGGGCGCGCCTCTCCATCGACTCGAGCCCCGGGCACGGCACCCGGGTGCGGCTTCGCGTGCCCCTGCCGTCGCAGGAAGGGCCATGACCGGGAAGGGCCGGCGCGCCGGCAGCGCGCGCGGGGAAGGCCGCGAGGACGAGCCTCTCGACGCGCTCGCGATCGAGGAGGCGCTGATCGCGCTTACCGACGGCGTGATCGTCACCGACGCCGAGGGCCGCATCGCGAGCGCGAACCCGGCGGCGTTCCGCCTGCTCGGAGAGGACACGCTGCTCGGCAAGAGGTTCGACGAGCTGCTCCTCGTGAGCGGCGCGGCGACGGTCCAGGAGACCGAGGGTCACGTCGTGCGCCGGGCGTGGTTCCCGCGCGAGGACCGCATGGGCGTCCTCGAGATCGTCTCGACCGACGTTCGCGGCCGCGGCCGCATCAGCACGATCCGTGACGTCACGGCCCAGGCGGAGCTGCTGCGCCTCAAGGAGGACTTCCTGCTCCAGGTCGCGCACGAGCTGCGCACGCCCATCGCCGCGCTGTCGGCGTCCCTGGACCTGTTGCACCAGGATGCGCTCTCGATGCCGCGGGACGAGCTTGCGACGATGCTGGCGACCCTGCGGCGGAGCGCGTACCGCATCGAGTACCTGGTCGAGAACCTCCTCGATGCGGGGAGCATCGAGGCCGGCACCTTCCACGTACGCACCATCCCCACCAGCCTCCGTCACGCCCTCGAGGAGGCGCTGGTATTCATCCAGCCGGTCTTCGACGGCAAGGCGCAGCGCATCGCCACCGACATCGCGCCCGGCGCCGACCGCGTCCTGGCCGACCCTCGCCGCACCTCGCAGGTGCTGGCGAACCTGCTCACCAACGCCAGCAAGTACTCGCCGGAGTCCACCACCGTGACCGTCTCCTCGGCGCTCGAGGACGGATACGTGCGCGTCACCGTCGCGGACCAGGGTCAGGGTATCCCGCTCGACGAGCAATCGAGGCTGTTCCAGCGTTTCTACCGGTCGCGCCAGGTGCGCGAAGCGGCGGGAGGGCTGGGTCTGGGGCTGACCATCGTGCGCGCGATCGTGCAGGCGCAGGGCGGCGACGTGCGCATCGAGAGCGTTCCCGACCGCGGTACTTCGGTACACTTCACGATCCCTAAGGCGCGAGAGCTGGCTGAGGAGGCGAGCGACGCGTGAAGCTACTGGTCGTTGACGACGACCGCGACCTGGTCGAGCTCCTCGATTACGCCCTCCGGCGCGAGGGCTACGAGGTCACGCGCTGCTACGACGGCGAAACGGCCATCGAAGCCTTCACCCGTGAGAAGCCGGACCTCGTCGTGCTCGACCTGAACCTGCCCAAGCTGGCCGGGTTCGTGGTCCTCGAGCGCATGCGTCGCGGCGACGAGCACGTCGCGATCCTCATCCTCTCGGCGCGCCAGGACGAGACCGATGTCCTCCGCGGCCTGCAGCTCGGCGCGGACGACTACATCACCAAGCCGTTCCGCCCCAAGGAGCTGGTGGCGCGGGTCAAGGCGATCCTGCGCCGCTCGATCCAGGCGCGCGGCCGGCCCGCGCCGTCGGTCTACCGGACCGGGGACATCGTCCTGGACGAGGCCACGCACGAGGTCCGCACCGGCCAGGTGCCGGTCCACCTCTCGCCGACCGAGTTCAAGCTGCTGCGCCACTTCATGGCGAACCCGGGGCGCGTGCTGACCCAGGAGGAGATCCTGGAGGGCGTGTGGGGCTACGACGCGGACGTGGGCGGCGACCTGGTGAAGCTGAACGTAAGCCGGCTCCGCCGCAAGCTCGCGTCCGACGGGACGCCGCGAGACGTGATCCAGACGGTGCCCGGGGTCGGCTACCTCTTCCGCGGCGCGGACGGCGGGGTGCAGCGCGAGGAGCTGCGGCCGGCGGCCAAGGGCGAGCGGGCCGGCGGAGCCGCCGGCTACTAGCCGATCCGGCGGCGGGTCGCCTCCAGGTCCACGGCGTTGCTGTACACGGGGTAGACGGCCAGGCCCGAGGCCTTCGAGAGCGCGTCCACCGCCGCGGCGTTGGGCTGCCCCAGCGCGACCGTGAGCACCTGCCCCTCCACACCGACGACGACCGCGTTCCACTCCTCGCGGAGCGGGACCGGGATGTGCGCCTGGAGCTCGGCGGTCGCCAGGCGCGAGGGGTCGGCCAGATAGGGGACGTGCTCGACGGGGCTGTGCGCGGGACGCATGGAGCCGCGCGGGCCCTCGGCGAAGGCGTGCTCCCAGACGCGGATGCCCCCGCCGGCCTCCTTGGCCTTGTACATGGCGGAGTCGGCCGTCTCGACGAGCCCCGCCGGCGTCGTCGCGGGCAGCGGGTAGGTCGCGGCTCCGATGGACAGCCGGATGCGCTCGCCCGCCTGGGCCAGAGCTTCGGGCAGCTCCGCCACGGCGAGCTTCTCGAGGATGCGGCGCCCCACGCGCGTGGCGCTCTCGGTGTCGGCGTCCGGAAGGATGATCCCGAACTCGTCCCCGCCGTAGCGGGTCGGGACGTCGTAGACGCGGACGGCCTCGCGGATCGCGCCGGCCACGACCTTCAGCACCTGGTCACCAGCCCGGTGGCCGTACACGTCGTTGATCCTCTTGAACCCGTCAACGTCGATCATGAGCAGGGCCAGGAGGTGCTCGGAGCGGCGCGCCCGGTCGGCCTCGGCCTCCAGGCGGCGGTCGAAGTGGCGGCGGTTGAAGAGCCAGGTGAGGGGGTCCGTGTCGGCCAGCAGGCGCAGGGCCTCCTCCTGGTCCTGCTTCTCCAGGCAGGCGGCGATGTGGCCGGCCAGCATCTCGAGGGTCGCGAGGTCGTCCTGGGTGAAGTCGCGGTCCTCGGACGGGTCGGCGACGTTCAGCACGCCCCGCGCGACGTCGTTCACGACGATGGGTACGGAGACGAAGGAGCGGGTCCGGTACGTGCCCCGGGCGCCCTGGATGTCGGTCCCGGCCACGGCGAGCATGGCCTTGCGCTCGGCCGCCACCCTGCCGGCGACGCCCTCGCCGAGACGCACGCGCGCCTGCTTCATAACGTCCTCGGCGAGCCCGACGGCCCGCGAGATCACGAAGTCGGCGTCCTCGTCGTCGCGCAGCATGAGCGAGGCGCGCTCGCCGCGGACCACCTCCGTGGCGACACGGAAGATGGAGTCAAGCAGATCCTGGGCGAGCCTTTCCCCGGTGTTCTCCACTGACGCAGTTCCCCCTCAACGTCTGGAAGACCCGGCGCCCCCTCGCTTGCCCGGTCATCCTGTTGAGCCGGAAGTATCGTCCCGCTGGACGGGCGCCCGATCTCTGTTCGGTATCTAAGTCAGGCGAGCAGGCTCCCCACGATCGCGGGGTCCGGGAACAGGCCTTTTCATTGCCACTCCCGCGCGGCCAGCCGGACGAAGAGCTGGACCGGCTCGATGCGCCGGGCCAGCACCGAAAGGACGCCGTCCAGGTTCTGGAGGACCCCCTCCACCACCACGGCGGCGCTGGTGTCGATCACCGCCTTGCAGCGCTTGTACGTCGCCGGGCGGATGATCGCGTTGGAGATGCCCACCTCGTCCTCGAGCGACAGGAAGACATGTCCCTTGGCGGTCTCAGGGTGCTGCTTTACGACGATCGCCCCCGCGACCTGTACCGGGCGCCCGTGGGGGACGCTCCGGAGGTCGATGGAGCGGAGCACCCCGCGGCGCTCCAGATCCGCCCGGTAGAAGGACATCACCTGCGGCCCGGTCGGGACGCCGGTGATGCGGTAGTCGAGGGCGGCGATCTCGGCGGCCTCGAGG
>JBOGTE010000084.1:0-9349 GCA_050692015.1 Candidatus Limnocylindria bacterium | reverse complement strand
CGCTCGCGCCGGCAGCGCCACTCCGCCGGTCAGGGCAGGGACGAGCCGCGCGCCGACCCCGAACACCATGGACATCAGGAAGCCCAGCGCGAGCGCGTGTCGCGCGGCCGTCGTCGCTCCCGCGACCGGCCACGGTGACAGCGACGCCGCCGTCAGCAGCGCCAGCCCTACCAGCAGCCACGCGTACCCTGCCCGGAATGCCAGGCGCGTGAGCCGTGCGGGAGCCGGGAGGGGCCGCGAGGCCGCGCTCGCACGGAACGGTCCCACGGCGTACACCAGCGCGAGCCCGCCCGCGAGAATGAGAGCGGGCGCGACGCCTGCCGGCAGCGTCGCCGCGACGACACCGGCGTACCAGAGCGCCGCACCTCCGAGGACCACTCTTGGCGAGCTGAGCGGGGCCGCGCTGAAGGCGGGTGCGACCCGTAGCGAGACACCGAGAACGCTGCAGGCGATGAACCCGAGGAGCAGCGTAGCGACGGCTGCCGCGTTGGCGGCGGCGTCGCCGGCGGGTGCGCCGGCGACAGCGGGCACCAGCGCGACCAGCGTCCAGGTGGCGCCCACCGGATACCAGAGCGCCCCCAGTGCGATGAGGATCTCGTCCGGCCGGTGAGGGTTGTCCCCTCGCGAGAGAGTGTCGAGGACGATGCCGGCAAACAGGAGCGCGCCGGCCAGACCGAGCGTCCCGGACAGGACCAGAAGCGCCGATCGTGCCGGCGAGTCCGGCCAGACGAGGGCCGAGCGCAGAGCGAGGCCCACCGCGACGAGCGCGAATGACGCGATGACCAGGCCGGTCGAGGGGGGCTCCGCCCCGCGGAATCGCGGGAAGACCCGGTAGCCGATGCCCATGATCAGCAGCCCGGCGAAACCGACGAGCTGCGCCTGGCCGTGCACCTGGACGAGCCCTACCCAACCGCCCGCGGGCAGCGGCACCCCGGCCGACGTGCTCAGCAGCAGCCATGCACCCAGCGCGAAGCCGGCCGTGAGCGCGACCAGCGCGCTGCCAGCCAGGAACATTGCGGTGACCGGAAGGTCGCGGCGCTGATCCGCCATCGGCAGCGCGGCGCGCATACGGAGGCCATACCTCATGGGGACCATCCTCCCCGCGGGATCGCCCTTTCGGAAGGGCCAGTGGTCCCAGGAGCCGGGACCTTAGGCCCATGTCACGGGTGCCGAGAGGCACCGGGTTCAGGACCTTCGGACGTCGTAGGCCCGCTATCCCGCGATCACTCTCGACCCATGCGAACGGTCTTCACCACGGTGGTCCTCGGCGTTCTGATCTCGGTAGCGGTCGGGCTCAGCGTCGCCGAAGCACAGCGTTCGGCCACGGCTACGCGCGGGCACTCCGCGCCGCAAGCCGGGCCCGCCGCGCAGCCCGCGTCCGCGCCGGTGGCGGTCATACCGGCGCAGGCGTCGCCCGCGAGCGTTGTGGACGTCGCGCGCAGCCCGGCGGACCTTCCCGCTCCCATCCAGCGCAGCGAGCCGGCGAACGTGACCGTGACGCTCGAGACGCGCGAGGTCGTCGGCATCCTCGCCGACGGTTCGACCTACGCGTACTGGACCTTTGACGGCACCGTCCCCGGGCCGTTCATCCGCGTCCGTGTGGGCGACACGGTCGAGCTGCACCTCAAGAACGCCCAGGGCAGCGCCTGGCCGCACTCGATCGACCTTCACGCGGTCACCGGGCCCGGTGGCGGCGCGGGCGCGACGCAGACCACCGCCGGAGGCCAGACCTCGTTCAGGTTCAAGGCGCTCAACCCCGGCCTTTACGTCTACCACTGCGCGACGGCGCCCATCCCGATGCATGTCGCGAGCGGGATGTACGGCCTCATCCTTGTGGAGCCGGCGGGCGGGCTTCCCCCGGTCGACCGGGAGTTCTATGTGGTCCAGGCCGAGCTCTACACCAGCACGCCGGCCGCGACGAAGGGTCACAAGACCTACGCGCATGCCAAGGCGCTGGACGAGCGGCCTGACCACGTCGTGATGAACGGACGCGTGGGCGCGCTCACCGGCGACCGCGCCCTCAGGGCGCGCGTCGGCGAGACCATCCGCATCTACTACGGCGTGGGTGGCTTCCTCATCTCGAGCTTCCATGTCATCGGGGAGATCTTCGACGCCGTCTACCCCGAGGGCGCGGTCGGCGCGGAGCCGCTGCGCAACGTGCAGACGACGCTCGTCCCGGCGGGCGGGGCCACGATGGTCGAGCTCAAGCTCGAGGTGCCCGGTCGCTATCTGCTGGTGGACCACAACCTCCCCCGCGCGCTCGACAAGGGCGCGGCCGGATACCTCGAGGTCGAAGGGCCCGAGGCGCCGGAGATCTTCCACGGGGCCGGAGGGGCTGGCCACTAGGGCGCGCACCGGCTGGCTCGAGTCCACCGGATGTCCTGCCCTGGGTCCGTCCTAGCCTCGATCGTGCGTCGGCGTCCTTGTGGCCGTGGTCGTCGCTGCGGCGGGCGCCGTGCCAGCGGAAAGAAAGCTAGCTGGAAGAGCGCGACGAACGGGCGTGGATCTCTCGCGCCAGCTCCAGGAGGCGCTCGCGCGTGTTCAGCTCTGGCTCGTCCAGCACCCGCTCGAATAGCGCGTCGGCGATGCGGCCGACCTCGGGGCCGGGCCGGATGCCCAGGGCGGCCATCAGTTCGTTGCCATTCACCGCCAGGTCCCGCTTGGAGAAGGCGTTGGCCCGCTGGATCTCCTCCTCCACCCGCAGCCAGAGCTCCTCCAGCTCCCGCAGGCGCGGGACCCGGGCGCCGCTGCCGATGTTGTCCGCGCGGCGGAGGAAGAAGAGGTCGCGGATCCGCTCGAGCCCCACGTTCCGGATGAAGCGGCGGACGGCCGAGCTGGTCCACTCCGGCTGGTACCAGAACATGTGATGGCGGACCAGGTGGGTCGTCCGCTCCACGACCTCCCTGGGGAGCTTCCAGCGGCGCAGGATGGCGCGGGCCTTGGCCTCCCCCACGAACTCGTGCTGGTGGAAGTGCCCGTCGTCGTAGGTGTCCGGCTTGCCCACGTCGTGGAGCAGGGCCGCCAGGCGCAGGACCAGGTCGTCCTCCTCGGAGACGTTCCGGGGCATGTCCGCGGCGGCCGCGTCGAGCGTCGCCAGCGAATGCTCGAACACGTCGAGCGCCGCGACCTTCTCCTGCGGGGTGTGCCGGCAGCGCTCCAGCTCGGGCGCGAGCACCTCGAGCAGGCCCAGGTCCGAGAGCATCCGGAACCCGACCGAGGGCACGGGCGAGCGCACGATCTTGAGGACCTCCTGCTGGATGCGCTCCCCGGAGAGCTCCTTCGCGAGGTGCGCGTTCCGGCGGACGCCCTCGGCGGTGGAGGGGTCGATGCGGAACCCCAGGACGGCCGCGAACCTGACCGCGCGCAGCATGCGGAGCGCGTCCTCGGCGAAGCGCTCGTCGGGAACCCCCACGGCCCGCACGATCTTGGCCTCGAGGTCGGCGCGCCCGCCGAAGGGGTCCACCAGCCCGTCGCCGGCGTCCGCGCCGGGGGCCGACGGCGTCCAGGCCATCGCGTTCATCGTGAAGTCGCGCCGCGAGAGGTCGTCCCGTAGCGAGTCGGTGAACGCGACGATGTCGGGCCGGCGGCGGTCGCTGTAGTCCGACTCGGTCCTGTACGTGGTCACCTCCACCTCCGTGCCATCGACGCGCACGACGACCGTCCCGAACCGGTTGAGGTACAGCGAGCGCCGGAAGACCTGCTGGATCTCCTCGGGCCGCGCGCCGGTGGCCACGTCCCAGTCCGCGGGATCGACCCCGCGCAGCGCGTCGCGCACGCAGCCGCCCACCACGTAGGCCTCATGGCCTCGCTCCCGGAGCTGCTCGATGACCTTCCCAACGTTCGCCGGAATGCGCACTTCCACGCCGAGCGAGTCTATGGGGGCCTTCGGCCCCCAAAGACTTGATCTCTCTTGACGCGGGAGGCTACGCCCCCCGCCGGCACCCCCCGACCGCTTCGATGGAACTAGTCCTCGCCCAGGTACGCCTTCCTGACCATCTCGTTCTTCGCGAGGGCCTCCGCGCTGTCGGCCAGGACGATGCTCCCGGTCTGCAGCACGTAGCCGCGGTGCGCGACCGAGAGCGCCATCAGCGCGTTCTGCTCGACGAGGAGGATCGACATCCCCTGCTTGTTGATGTCGCGGATCGTGTCGAAGACCACCTCGACCAGCACCGGCGCGAGCCCCATGGACGGCTCGTCGAGGAGCAGCACGGTCGGCCGGGCCATCAGCGCGCGGCCGATGGCGAGCATCTGCTGCTCGCCGCCCGAGAGGGTGCCGGCGATCTGCGCCGCGCGCTCGCGGAGGCGGGGGAAGAGGCCGAACACGCGGTCGAAGTCCGCGCCGAGGTCGCCGCCCCGGACGTAGGCGCCCATCTCGAGGTTCTCCTTGACGGTCATGCGCGGGAAGATGCGCCTCCCCTCCGGCGAGTGGGCCACGCCGACGCGCACGATCTGGTGCGCCGGCAGCTTCGTCAGCTCGCGTCCGGCCAGCGTCACCCGGCCGCTTCGCGGACGGACGACGCCCGCGATGGTGCGCAGCGTCGTGGTCTTGCCCGCGCCGTTGCTGCCGATGAGGGTCACGATCTCGCCCTGCTCGAGCGTGATCGAGACGCCGCGGAGCGCCTGGATGTGGCCGTAGAACGCGTCGATGGCCTGGAGCTCGAGCAGCGGCATCTAGGCCGTCCGCGCCCGGCCGAGGTAGGCCTCGATGACCTTGGGGTCGCGCTGGACCCGCTCGGGCGTGCCCTCTGCGATCTTCACGCCGTGGTCCAGGACGGTCACCCGCTCGGAGATGCCCATGACCACCTTCATGTCGTGCTCGATGAGGAGCACGGTCGCGCCGACCTCGTCCCGCAGCCGCTTGATGAACGCCGTCATGCCCGTCGTCTCCTGCGGGTTCATCCCGGCGGTGGGCTCGTCGAGCAGGAGCACCTTGGGGTCGGTCGCCAGCGCCCGGGCGATCTCGAGCCGGCGCTGGTCGCCGTAGGCGAGGTTCTTGGCGAGCTCCCCGTGCTTGCCGCGCAGGCCGACGAACTCGAGCAGCTCGCGGGACCGGCGCTCCGTCTCGGCCTCCTCGCGGCGTTCGCGCGGCGTGTGGAGGATCGCCTCGAACGGCGTCGAGATCATGCGCGTGTGCCGGCCGACCTGGACGTTCTCGAGCGCCGTCATGTTCTGGAAGAGGCGGATGTTCTGGAACGTCCTGCCGATACCCAGCCTGGTCATGCGGTGCGGGGGCAGCCCCGCGACGGGCCGGCCCTCCAGCTCGATCGCGCCGCTGGTCGGCTTGTAGAGACCGGCCAGCATGTTGAAGAACGTCGTCTTGCCGGCGCCGTTCGGCCCGATGAGGCTCACGATCGTCCGGCGCGGGATGTCGAAGTCGATCGAGTCCACGGCCACGAGCCCGCCGAAGCGCTTGGTGACGCCCCGGGCCCGCAGGATGAGCTCGCCCGCGCCGCTCATCGCTGCTCCTCGAAGAGCTCCGCCCGCACCTGCGACGCCTCGGTCTCGTCCTCCTCCGCCGCGTGGAGCTCGGCCTTCACCCGGGCGCTGGGCATGATGCCCTCTGGCCGTACCAGCATGAGGGCCACCAGCGCCGCGCCGAAGATCAGCGTGCGGAAGCGGGTGATGTCGAAGGTGCGCAGGAGGTCGATCTCGAACGCGCGCCCGACCGTCCGGAGCGTGTCGTTGACCACGTCGCCCAGGACCCGGTCGAAGCCCCCGAGGATCAGCCCGCCCACGATGACGCCCGGGATGTTCCCCATGCCCCCGAGCACGATCATGAGCAGCACGAAGATCGACACCGAGAACGAGAACTGCTCGGGCGAGATCACCTGCAGGTAGCTCGCCCAGACGGACCCCGCGAAGCCCGAGAAGCTCGCGCCGAGGGAGAAGGCGAAGAGCTTGGTCGTGACCGGGTTGATGCCCATGGAGGCGGCGGCGACCTCGTCCTCGCGGATGGCCATCCAGGCGCGCCCGATGCGCGAGACCTTGAGGCGACCCGTAAGGAAGACCGAGAGGAGCAGGATCCCCAGGACCAGGAAGTACCAGGGCTCGGTCGAGGCGGTCCCCCACTTGACGAACGGGAGCTCCGGGAAGCCGATGGGCTTCATGCCCTGGACGCCCTTGGTGACCTCGGGTGTGTTGCGGATGACGAGCGGGACGATCTCGCCGAAGCCCAGCGTCACGATGGCCAGGTAGTCGCCTCGCAGGCGCAGCGTCGGCGCGCCGATGACGACCCCGGAGACCCCGGCCACGACCGCCGCGACGACCATCGCCAGCCAGAAGTTCATGGGCGCGGTGTCGGTGAACGCGAAGGGGCTCTCCGACGAGGTCATGAACGCGACGGTGTACGCGCCGATCGCGAAGAAGGCGGCGTAGCCGAGGTCCAGAAGGCCGGCGAAGCCGACGACCACGTTCAGCCCCAGCGCCAGGACGATGAAGAGCAGGATCGGGATGAGCTTGGTCTGGAGGCGAAGGCCTAGTGCCCCCTCGATGAACGGGTAGGCGATGGCGAGGGCCAGCGCGATGACGAAGAAGGCCACGCGCTTCTGCTGCTCGTCGCTCATCTCCGGCGGCCGGATGCGGAGGAAGCTCATCGCTCGGGGGTCCGCTCGCCGAGCAGCCCGGTCGGGCGGAAGACGAGGATGAGGACGAGGAGCGAGAAGACGCCCACGTTCTCCCACTCCCCGCCGTAGCAGGTGACCGTCATCGCCCCCAGCAGGCCGAGGATCACCCCGCCCAGGGCCGCCCCGGTCACGTTGCCGATGCCGCCGAGGACCGCGGCGGTGAAGGCCTTGAGGCCGGTGGTGAAGCCCACGGTGAAGACGGTGTTGCCGTTGTAGAGGCCGTGCATCAGGGCGGCGGCCCCGGCCAGGAGACCGCCGAGCAGGAAGGTGAAGGCGATGACCCGGTCCACGTCGATGCCCATCTGCAGCGCCATCTCGCGGTCCTGCGCCACGGCGCGCATGGCCTTGCCGATGGTCGTGTTCTTGATGACCCAGGCGAGGCCGAGCATGAGCGGGACTGCCACTCCGATGACCAGAAGGTCCTTGGAGGTGAAGCTGATGAGCGTGTCGGCTCCCGTCAGCGCGTGGACCAGGTCGAACTCCGGGAGCAGGCGGGGGAAGGAGATGGGCGAGGGGCCTCGCCACAGCAGGCCGATGTTCACGTAGATGAACGAAACGCCGATCGCCGAGATGAGCGGCGCCAGGCGCGGGGCGTTGCGCAGGCGCCGGTAGGCGATGCGCTCGGCGAGCATGTTGAAGATGCCGCAGAAGGCCATCGCCGCGAGGAGCGCCAGGAGGAGCGCGAGCCACGGCGTTGCCTGCCCGGTGTCCTGGCCGAAACCCATCAGCGTGAGCACGGTCAGGGCCATGAACGTCCCGAGCATGAAGAGGTCGCCGTGGGAGAAGTTGATGAGCTCGATGATCCCGTAGACGAGCGTGTAGCCGAGCGCGACCAGCGCGATGAGGGCGCCGTTGCTCAGCCCGATGATCACGCTGGCTGCGATGAGCTCCGGCGTGCCGCCGGGGCACGCGATCTCCATCGGCCGGGAGCCTACATGGAAAGGGGGCGGCCTCCCGAGGGAGACCGCCCCTTCCCGTGCACGATCGGTCCCGTGGACCGCCTCGCTATTCGAGCTCCTTGGAGAACGTGAACTCCTTGTTCTTGATGACCATGCCGGCCATCGTGGTGATGCTGGTGTCGCCCTCTTCGTTGAACGACCACGTCTGGCCGAGCACGCCCTCGAAGTTCGTGGTGCCCATGATCTCGTCGCGGACGGCTGCGCGGTCGTTGGCCCTGTCGCCGGCCCTCTCGAGCGCGGCGAGGACGACCTTGGCGGCCTCGTAGCCGTAGATCGTGTAGACCTCGACCTTGCCGCCGTACTTCGCGGTGTACCGGTCGGCCCACTCCTTGGGCGCGCCGGTGTAGGCGGTCGGCGGGAAGCCGCCGAAGGTGAAGTACGCGCCCTCGGCCGCGGCGCCGGCCTGCTCGATGAACACGGATTCGGCCGTGCCGTCCACGCTCATGAACTGGAGGCTCGACTTGGCATCCTTGATGTCGCGCAGCAGGAAGCCGCCGTTGTTGGCGGTGAGGCCGCTGTAGTAGACGAAGTCGGCGCCCGAGGCGGCCACCTTGTTCGCCAGAGCGCGGAAGTTGTCGGCCTTGGGTGCGCCCTCGTAGCCGGCCTCGGTGAGGCCGATCTCCTTGGCGGTCGCCCGGAAGACGTCGGCCAGGCCCTTCCCGTAGAGCTCGGTGTCGTGAAGGATGTAGACGCTGGTCGCGCCGAGCTCCTTCATCCAGCGAGCGCCGACGGCGCCCTGGAGGTCGTCCGCCGGGACGACGCGGCTGTAGTTCCGCGTGCAGCCGCCGGGGTAGTACTTGCCCGGCTCGTCCGGCTCGCCGCCGCCCTGCTTGGTCAGGCCCGCGTAGGTGTTCGCCGGCGAGATCATCGCCAGGCCCGCCTCGCACAGGATCGGGATGGAGACCGCGGCGGCACCGGAGTTGTAGGTGCCGATGTAAGCGACGACGCTGGGATCCGCGATGGCCTCGCGGGCGTTCTCCGCCTCCTTGGCCGTGTCCCAGTTCTGGGTCGAGGGGACCGCGTCGTCGAGCGGGTCGTACACGATCGTGAAGTTGCCGACCTTGTTCCCGGCCTCGTCGAAGGCCATCTCGATCGCGTTCACGATCGTCTGGGTCTGTGCCAGCGACGGACCGGTCATGGGCAGGCTCGAGACGATCTTGATCGTCCCGCCCGCGCCGCCGCCGCCGCCAGCGGGGCCGAGCGCGCCGCAGGCCGTCGCGACGAGCGCGACGACGGCGAGGATCGCGGTGGTCGTGAGCGTGCGCTTGCGCATGGGCTCCTCCCTCTCGCGGATATGTGTAGCGGCGGACCGACATGTCGTAGGTGTCTCCCCCTCCTGGGGCGCACACGCCCGTGCGCCAGACCGACGGCCGCCGATGCGGGCGGGATCGTACGGGGGGGCCGAGCGGGCGTCAACGCGCCGTATCGTCCGGCTGGATGGCGAGGAGGTAACGGTGCTGCTGCTCCGGGCGGCGGACCTGGACCGCGCCTGTCCCATGGGTGAGGCCATCCCGGCCGTCCGGGAGGGCTTCCGGGCGCTCTCCACCGGGGCGGCGACCGTGCCGGTGCGGGCGGCGCTTCCCCTGGCGGGGGAGGGCACCGCGCTGACCATGCCCGCGGCCCTGGCCGGCGGCCGCTACTTCTCCGTCAAGGTCGTGGCGGTCGTACCCGCCAACGCGGCGCGCGCCCTGCCGCTGGTGCCCGCCACGGTCCTGCTGGCCGATGCCGGGACCGGACTGGCGCTGGCGCTCCTCGACGGCGCCGCCC
>JBOGTE010000083.1:0-9520 GCA_050692015.1 Candidatus Limnocylindria bacterium | reverse complement strand
CGCGCGGTCTGGCCGGCGAGCCGGGCGACCCTGGTGCGCCGGCCGGGAGGCGACCCGGTCGAGGCGGCGCGCGCGCGCTTCCTCAGCGACCACGCCGAGAGGTACGGGCCGGTCACGTCCTACGCCGCGACGGCGTTCGACGCGCTCACCCTGCTGTCGCTCGCCGCCGCCGACGGAGGGGCGGACGACCCGGAGCGGTCGCGCGCGGGCCTCGAACGGATCAACATGCCGCTCATCGCGAGCACCTATGAGTTCACCCCGCAGCGGCACTCGGGCACACACCCCGACGACACCGCGCTGGTGCGCTGGTCGGGCGAGGCCGTTACGCCGGCACGTCCGCCGGTCTTCGGGACCGGCATCGCTACTCCCTCGCCCTCGCCCTCGCCATCGCCGCTCCCCTCGCCGAGCCCCAGGCCATGACGAGCGAGCTGGACCGGCTGATCTACGACTGGAACCGCGACGGCCGCGCCGCGCCGGCGGACCGCCGCGCGGTCGACCTGGACGACGAGACGCTGCGCGACGGGCTGCAGGGCCCCTCCGTCCACAACCCGCCGCTGGAGGTGAAAAAGCGGTTGCTCCACCTGATGGACGAACTCGGGATCGACAGCGCGGACATAGGGCTGCCCGGGGCGTCCGAGCGCGCCAGGACCGAGATCGTCGCGCTCGCGCGAGAGACGACCAAGCTGCGAAAGCTCAAGCCGAACTGCGCCGTTCGCACGCACCCGGCCGACGTTCAGGGCGCGGTCGAGGCGGCGGTCGAGAGCGGAGTGCCGATCGAGACCTGCGCCTTCATCGGGTCTTCGCCCATCCGCCGCTTCGCCGAGGACTGGTCGATCGACACCATGCTCCGGAACGTCGAGACGTCGGTGGCGACCCTGGTCGGCGCCGGGCTGCCGGTCATGTTCGTGACGGAGGACACGACCCGTGCCGACGCCGAGACGCTGGTCCGCCTCTATGACGCGGCCATCGGGTGCGGCGCCAAGCGCATCTGCGTCTCCGACACGGTGGGGCACGCCACGCCCGAGGGAGTGCGGAACCTCCTCACGTTCATGCGGTCGGACGTCATCCGGGGCCGCGAGGTGAAGCTCGACTACCACGGCCACAACGACCGGGGCCTCGGCACCGCCAACGCCCTGGCCGCCACCTCTCTCGCGGACCGCGTGCACGGCTGCGCGCTCGGTATCGGGGAGAGGGTCGGCAACAGCGCCATGGACCAGCTCCTCATCAATCTCTATCTCGACGGCGTGATCGACCGTGATCTGTCGCCGCTGGTCGAGTACGTGTCCCTGGTGTCGGAGCACTGCGGCATACCCATCCCGCCCAACTACCCGGCGCTGGGAGCGGACGCGTTCCGCACGGCGACGGGCGTGCACGCGTCGGCGGTCGTCAAGGCCATCCGCAAGGGCGACCGCGCGCTCGCCGACCGCGTCTACTCGGGCGTGCCGGCGAGCGTGCTGGGGCGCCGGCAGGGGATCGAGGTCGGGCCGATGAGCGGCGAGTCGAACGTGGTGTTCTGGCTCGAGCAGCGAGGCATCGAGCCGTCCCGCGAGCGGATCGAGCGGATCATGACGGCCGCCAAGGCCTCGGACCGCGTCCTGACGGAGGATGAGATCCACCGCGCGCTCCACTAGACAGGCCGCTGGGATCCGAGAGGCGCATCATCGACATATGCAGCGGATCGAGCCCGCCCGGCTGAAGCCCGGGGTCACGGTCGATGGCCTCCCCAAGGCAACGGGACCGAGCGCCGACATGGGAGCCCGCGTGCTGCGCGGCAAGGCGCTGATCTTCTGGGACCCGGAGCGGCCGGGGAAGAAGCGCGACTCCATCGACACGGACCAGATCACGCCGGCCGACGACTGCGTATCCGAGAGCCTGGAGCGGCTCGACGAGCGCTGGAAGGCGGGGGCCTTCCGCTACCTGATGCCCGACTTCCGGAACCGGGTGAATGCCGGCGAGACCTTCGTGGTGGCAGGCGACCGCTTCGCCATCGGGTCGTCGCGCGAGATGAGCCCGGCGGGGCTCAAAGCCCTCGGCGAGGAGGCTGGCTCCGAGCTGGTCATCGTGTGCGGGAACGGCGTCGGCGACATCTTCAGGCGGAACGCACTGAACCTCGGGCTCCACGTCGTGCAGTCGCCCGAGGCGGTCGAGGACGCGCGTGACGGCGACGAGATGGAGCTCGACGTGGCCACGCGGCAGCTCCGGAACGTCACCCAAAGCAAGGCCTACACGCCGATCGCGCTCACGCCGAAGGAGGAGGAGATCCGCCGGACCGGGGGGATCATGGCGATCGGCCGGCGCGACCTGCGCGAGTCGGTGGAGAGCACGCCCCGGATCGCGTGGGCGGATCCGGCCACTGCCCGCCGCCTCACCACGACCGAGCAGATCGTGTGGGCTCACCGGGTGGACAAGGACGCCGAGGTGCGGCCGGGCACGACGCTGCGTGTCTACCCGGATCTGCTCCCGGCCTCCGACGGCACCGCGCCGTTCGCCATCCACACCTTCAACAGCGTCACCGGCGGCGCGCTGTTCCCGCGGCAGGCCGCCATCGCGAACGACCACTTCGTGTTCACGGGCCGCGAGGCCGACGAGCGCCAGACCTCGATCGGCAAGCAGTTCGCCGAGGAGCACGGCATCGAGCGGCCCTACTACGCGACACCCGGAGACGGGATCTTCCACTTCTACTTCCCGGAGCAGGGCCTCGTGATGCCGGGCGCGTTCATCCCGGGCGCGGACTCCCACAGCCGCGCCTACGGCGCATACGGAGCGGTCGGGCTCGGCGTCGGCTCGACGGCGCTCGGCTTCGGGTGGGCGACCGGCCACATGTACTTCACGCCGGCCAAGGCGCGGCGGGTCACCTTCCGCGGGAAGCTCCAGCCCTGGGTCAGCGGCAAGGACGTGGTCCTTGCGCTCCTGCGGCGCTGGGGCAGGGAGCAGGCGCAGGGGATGAGCGTGGAGTTCGTCGATGCGGAGCAGCAGCTGCCCATCCCCTACCGGAACACGGTGGCCAACATGATGGCCGAGGCTGAGGCGCAGAACGGCATCTTCGCCGCGGACGACGTGACGTACGCCTGGTACCGGAAGCGCGGCCTGACCGAGCTCCCCTACCCGCGGGTCGCGCCCGGTGAGGACGCCATGTATGAGATCGACGAGGACCTCGAGCTCTCCGAGGTGATCCCCTTCATCGCCAAGCCCTTCGCGCCGGGCAACGCCTTCCCCGCGAGCGAGGTCGCGCGCGAGCGGATCGCCTTCGACAAGGCGTACATCGGGTCGTGCACCAATGGCGGGTACGACGACCTGCTCGAGGCCGCGCTCGTGGTCTTCGAGGCCAAGAAGAAGGGCGCGACGAAGGCCGCCAAGGACTTCGTGGTGTTCCCCGGCTCCGGCCAGGTGGCCGAGCAGATCGAGTCCACGCCCGACCCGCGCCTCGGCGGCGAGACGATCGCAAGCGTGTTCCGCTCGGTCGGGGGCCAGATCCGGCAGTCCTGGTGCGGACCCTGCTTCGGCCAGGGCCCCGACGCGCTCACCAAGGGCGAGGTCGCGATCACCTCGTTCAACCGGAACTGGCAGAACCGCATGGGCCTGGGCGGGCTCGGCTACCTGGCCAGCCCCGCTGTGGTCGCTGCGTCCGCGCTGCTGGGCTACATGGGCCCCCCCGACGAGCTCGGCCTGCGCTGGGACGCGGAGCGCTTCGGCAACATCGCCGCCTAGCGCTACGGTGCCTCGCCTCGGAGGCGCCGGGCCACCGCAGCGAGCTCCTCATGCGTGGCGCGCGGCACGTCCCGCCAGGCGTTCGCGACGCCGTCGTCCGGGTAGCGAGGCACGACGTGGACGTGGTAGTGGAAGACGGTCTGGAAGCCGGCGGGCTCGTTCGCCTGGTAGAGCGTCACACCGGCGCACTCCAGCTGCTCCCGCTGCCAGAGGGCGACCTCCTGAGCGGCGGCCGCGACCGCGGCGAGGTCGGTCAGGCCGACGTCGAACAGGTTGCGCGAGTGCCGCTTCGGGATGACCAGCGTGTGCCCTTCGGTCGCCGGCTCGACGGTCAGGAACGCCAGCGTCTTCTCGTCCTCCCGGACGACCGTGGCCGGCAGGTCGCGAGCGACGATGCCGCAGAAGACGCAGGGTGCGGCTGCCACGGCGGCCACGCTACGTCGCGAGCGCAGTGTCGCCAAGTCGCCAGGCGGCCAGGCGGGGCCGTCGCCGGCGGCACGGATCGTGCGCGGACCTCATCGGGCTCTGACGCCCGGCACAGGTGGGCGAAAGGAGTCGAGCATGACCAGGCTGCTAGCGACCGCCGTCCTGATCGCGACGCTCGCAATGACGAGCGTCGCCTCCGCTGCGCACCTCAAATTCGAGGCCGCGCTGTCGGGCGCCGAGGAGGTCCCGCCTGTCGCGACCGATGGGACCGGCACCGCGAAGCTCGGGGTACACGCGAACCGGGTGATCTTCCGCCTCAGGTGGGAGGGCCTGACCAGCCCGGCCATGGCCGCGCACATCCACTGCGGCGAGACCGGAGAGAACGGGCCGGTCGGCGTGACGCTCTTCGCCGGAGCGATGGGCACGAAGGGCCACGTCAACGGTAGGTTCACGGCTCCGGATCCGGCCAATGCGTGCGGCTGGGCGGACCTGTCCGACGTGATCGAGGCGATGTCCTCGGGCGCGACGTACGTGAACGTCCACACGCAGCAGTTCCCGGGAGGCGAGATCCGAGGCCAGGTCGCCGCCGACTGACCGACGGGGACGACCTGGCGCCCCGGCAAGAGGGCCGCGACGATCCCACAGATCGCCGCGGCCCCTCGGTCGGCTGCGGTCGGCAGGGCCCAGATGGAAGGCTTCGCTCAGGCCTTCTCCTTGTCGAACACTTCCTTCGCGATCGCGAGCGCGTCGTGCGTGAGCGGCACACCTTGATAGGGCGCGAGATGGACGAGCGCCTCTACGATCTCCTCCTTCGTCCACCCGTGCTTGAGGGCCGTAGCGATGTAGCCGCGTAGCTGGGAGCCGTGCCCCTGGACGGAAAGGGTGACCATCGTGATGAGGACCCGGAGCCGCAGCTCGAGGCCCGGTCGCGACCAGACATCCCCGAAGACGCTGGCGTAGACCCACTCCGAGAAGAAGGGAGCGAGCTCGCCCGTCGCCGGCGTGCCGGGCGCGACGCCCACTCCCATGACCTTCTCTCGCGTAGCGCGGCCGCGCGCGAGACGATCTTCGGTCATCTCCACCTCCTAGAGACCGAGCTCTTCGATGATCACGCTGAAGCGCTCGTCCTCCGACTCCAGGAACGTCCGGAACTCCTCCGGGCCGAGGAAGAGGTCCACCGAGCGTGTGCGCTCGCGGAACTGCGTCCAGCTTTCGGTGTCGAGGGCCATGCGGAATCCATCCGCGAGGATCTGAATGCGGTCGGGAGGCGTGCCCTTCGGCGCGAAGACGCTCCGCCACTGGACGAAGACGACGTCCCAGCCCTTCTCCGTGAGCGTGGGGATGTCCGGGAACGTGGTGCTTCGCTCCTCGCTCGCCACCGCGAAGGGAAAGATCTCGCCGGCATCGACGCTCGGCCCGGCGTCGGAGATGTTGCCGACGAGCACGTCTACGTCGCCCGCGAGGAACGCGCGGAGCGCGGGGCCGCCCCCGTCGAAGGGCACGTACGTGATGTCGATGCCGGCCGCGTTCTCGAGCGAGAGGATGACGAAGCTGTCGATCCCGCCCACGGCCGAGCCGCCGACGCGGAGCTGCCCCGGGTTGGCCTCGGCGAACGCCACGACCTCGTCGAGCGTCTCCCACCGGTCTTCGTCCGTGCGGAGGAAGAGCAGCTCCTCCTCGGCGTGGATGCGCGCCACAGGATCGAAGTTGTCCCACTTGAGGTCCGGGGTGCCGCCGATGATCGGCGTGAGGATGGTCGAGCCCGCGTGCCCGAACAGGAGCGTGTAGCCGTCGGCGGGCTGGCCCTTCACGTGTGCGCTGGCCGTCGTGCCGCCGGCGCCTGGCCGGTTCTCGACCTGGATCGCCTGCGGGATGGTCTCGCGCGCCGCATCCGCGAGCGCGCGGGCGAAGACGTCGGCGCCGCCCCCGGCGCCGAAGCCCACCGAGAGCGTGATGGGGCGAGTGGGATAGGACTCGCCGCCGAGCGGCCCGCCGCAGGCTGCGGCGAGCAGCACCGCCACGACCGCGAGCGCAGTAACGCGAAGTCCGTTCGGTCTATCACCCATTGGAACGACCTCCCTAGAAATACGCGCGTCCGCTCCCAATACGGTCGGGCGGCGGACCGCGCTCACTCGATGCCACGGATCCACTCAGGTCCGACCCACCCGGGCGCCGCGCAGGCCCGTGGCCCGCGCGATGAGCGGGCGCAGGAGGACCAGCGCCGCGAGCACGAGCAGGACGAGGCTGATCGGTCGCGTGACAAAGATCGCGGGATCGCCGAGCCCGATGAGCATCGACCGCCGCAGCTCGCCCTCCATGATGAAGCCGAGCACGAGCCCCAGGACCGTTGCGGCAGGCGAGAAGCCGAAGGAGCGCATCGCGTAGCCGACGACGCCGAAGAGGAGCGCCACCGCCGCGTCCGCGGCACTCAGGTTGAGCGCGTAGGTGCCGAGAAGGGAGAGGACCATGACCGCCGCGGCGAGGACCGCCGGACGGACGCTGACGAGCTCGATGCACAGGCGGAGGATCAGCGCGCCGACGGGGAGCATCAGCACGTTCACGAGGAGGAGCGCGCCGAAGAACGTGTAAAGCAGCTCGGTGTTCCCCCGGAGGAGGAGCGGGCCGGGCTGGGTGCCGTGGAGGATGAGCGCGGCGAGGATGATCGCCGCCGAGGGCGAGCCGGGGATACCCAGTGCCAGCGCCGGGACGAGGGCGCTGCCCTGATCCGAGTTGTTCGCCGTCTCGGGCGCGGCGACACCCTCCAGCGAGCCCTTCCCGAACAGCTCCGGCCGCTTCGACCATCGCTTCGCCTCGCCGTACGCGACGAACGACGACACCGGCCCGCCCGCTCCCGCGACACCCACGATCATCCCGACCACGGTCCCGATGAGCGTCGATCGCCAGAGCCCGCGCAGCTCGCCGAGCGTCGGGAACTCGGTGTTCACGCGACGGTCCACGCTTCCCGGCCGCTCGAGCGGCTCGGCGATCAGCCGGAGCATCTCGGAGATCGCGAACAGGCCGATGATCACGGCGATGAGGCTGAAGCCCCCGAGCAGCTCCGGGCGGCCAAAGGTGAACCGCGGCATGCCCGCTATCTGGTCCAGTCCGACCGTCGCCAGCAGGAGCCCGAAGAGCGCGGAGGCGATGCCCTTCGTGATGCTGGGGCCCGAGACGGTGGACACGACCGTCATGCCGAAGACCGTGAGTGCGAAGATCTCGGGCGACCCGAACGCGAGGACGACCTGCTGGAGCGGGCCGATCAGCGCGATGAGCATGACGACGCTTATGAGGCCACCGATGCTGCCGCACACGAGCGACACCCCGAGCGCCTTCCCAGCCTTGCCCTGGCGCACCAGCTCGTGGCCGTCGAGCACGACGGCCGCGGACGAGGCGGTCCCCGGGGTCCGGATGAGGATCGCGGGGATCGACCCGCCGTAGTTCGCGCCGGTCCAGACGCCGGCCAGGAGGATGAGCGCGGTCGCCGTGTCCATCCCGAAGGTGAGCGGGAGCAGCAGGGCCATCGACTGCGGCCCGGACACGCCGGGCAGCGCCGCGCCGACGGTGCCCCAGGCGAGTCCGACGACCATCGCGACGATCCCGGCGACGCTGAGCGCGGCGATGATGCCGCGCAGCAGATCCTCCACGCCTCCTCAGATACCCAGAAGCCGGATGAGCGGCTCGAGCGGTCCGGGCGGGAGGGGTACGCCGAGCACCACGTCCAGCAGGACGTAGACGAAGAACGGGAACGCCACGGCCGTGGCCGCCGCCTCCCGCCGGCCGCTGCGACCCTGGAGCACGAGGAGCGCTGCCGCGTAGCCGATGCTGGCTAAGAGCGCTCCAAGCGGGATGAGCGCGAGCACGTAGGCGAGGCTTGCGGCAACGGCTCCGCTCACGCGCCACCACGAGTAGGGCATGCGGGCTTCGTCGGCGTCGGTCACGTCGGACGCGACCGCGGCATCCGGGCGCGTCCCACGAAGCGACGTCGCGGCGAGGACGACGCCGCAGACCGCGAGACCGGCGCCGAGGAGCAGGGGGAAGCCTCGGGGTCCCAGCGGGTCGTTGACCGCTCCGGCAGGGAGCTCGAGCGCGGCGCGGCTCACGGCGAGCCCACCGAGCAAGACCAGCCCACCGAGGATGACATCCCGGCGTTCCATCAGCGCCCCGATAGCTCCCCGTCGTCCGTTCGCGGCCCACCTCGCCTTCGACCAGCGACGCACGGTCAAGAGGGCCGAGCGAGCCGTGCGCTCGCGCGGGCGCACCGATGATGCCCTCGGCGGCCGATTTCGACTGACGACACGGCCGGACGGATCAGATCCGCCGTCGATGCTCCTTGAGCGGAGGAGACACGCTGGGTCCGGGTCAGAATGCCCGCGTGACCGACCGTCCGCGGCCATGGAAGCGCCTACGCACCGTCAGGTCCGACGACTATCAGATCCTCCGGGTCCGCGAGGACGTCTTCGCCGATCCTCGGAACGGCGAGGAGCACTCGCGCGTGATCGTCGATGCCGACGAGTGGGCCAACGTCGTGGCGCTTACGCCCGACGACCGTGTCGTCATGGTCCGCCAGTGGCGCTTCGGTTCTCAGGAGCAGGGACTAGAGGTCCCCGGTGGCGTGGTGGAGCACGGCGAGACGGCGGCGCAGGCGGCGGCACGGGAGCTGGAGGAAGAGACCGGTTACCGGCCCGGAACGCTCGAGCCACTCGGGTGGCTGTGGCCGAATCCCGCCCACTTCACCAACCGCCAGCACACCTTCCTCGCGCGCGGCTGCGAGCGTGTCCACGACGGCACGCCGGACGGCGGCGAGGACCTGGTCGTCGAGCTCGTCCCCTGGTCCAGGGTCCCGGACCTGATCCGCACAGGCGAGATACGGCATGCCCTCCATGTCGCAGCGCTCTGCCTCGCTCGCGTCGCCGACCAGCTGAACCCGTCCTGACCTCCGCTCAGCCCCCGGCGGGCGCAACTCGCGGGGCATCCGCGCGTTCGGCAGTTGTGCGCCTGCTGGTGGGCCCCCTGCTGTTCTCGGCCCTTGCCGCGGCCTGCTCCAGCCCGGCCGTAACGCCGGGCGAGGCCGCGGCCGCTCGTCCGGCCGCCTCACCCACGCTCAGCCAGGCCGTCGCGACGCCGACGGACCGGCCGCCGAGCCCGACTCCCGCACCGACGCGGACCCCGACGCCGCCCCCGTCAGCGACACCGGAGCCGACCGCCACACCGAGCCCGGCACCCGCCGTGGCGCTGGCACCGGCGCCAACGAGTGCCCCCGCACCCACCTCGGCACCCACCACACCGGCACCCACCGCACCGGCACCCACCGCACCGGCAACCGCCGCACCGGCAACCGCCGCACCGGCAACCGCCGCACCGGCAACCGCCGCACCGGCACCGGCGC
>JBOGTE010000082.1:0-9575 GCA_050692015.1 Candidatus Limnocylindria bacterium | reverse complement strand
CCGGCGCGCCGTCATGTGGAGGGTTTGACGAGGCGCGGGGGAGAGCGGTCAGCCAGGCCGGCACGGCGCGGGCGCGCGCCCTGACCGCCGTCACGTCCACCGCGGTCGCCACGATCCGGCTCACGCGGCCACCCGCACCGAGGACCGGCTCGTGGCGCACCGAGATGCGCCGGCGGCCTACGGTCACGGTCACGGTGAAAGCGCGGCCCGCGGCGGCGCGCCGCACGACGTCGGCGGAGACGAGGCCGGAGCGCACCTCGAGCGCGGGATCGCTCCCGCCGAGGCAGCTCCCGACCGCGCGGACGAGGAACCCGTCGGTGTCGTACTCGAACATCAGGAGCCCCGCGTCCGCGAGCAGGGGTCCCAGCTCGGCCTGCGTGTGCTGCTTCATGGGTGCGTACGTTCGTGCTTGGGCCCGCTCGCTCGCATCCGCCTGGCGCACGAACGGCGCTCAGACGTTCGTCGTACCTGATGCGACGCTGGTCGTAGCGGGGGGTCGTGAGGCATCGTTACCTATGTATGAGCCGAATCCTGGTGATCGCTCTCCTGATCGCGACGGCCTGCGGAGCGCCCCCGGCCGCCAGCAGTCCTGCACCGACGCCGACGGTGCCTGCGGTCGCTACGTATCGCGTACCGGAAGCCACCCCGGCTCCATCCGCGGCGGCAGCGCAGGCGACGCCGACCGCGACCGCCAACACTGTGCCGACCGTGGGCGCGTCGATCGACTTCCACCAGCTCCCGCTCTCGCAGGCGACACACCATGCGACGGCGGAGCGCGACGGCGGCGTCGTGCTCACCGGCGGAACGTCGGGCACCTGGACGTCCGAGTGGCGCGAGCCGGGCTTCGCGTTCACGCGCCTCGTGCCTTCGTGGAACGCGGAGACGCCGGACGGGACCTGGATCGCCGTGGAGGCCCAGGGCCGCCGCGCCACGGGCGGCGACACCGCCTGGTACTCGTTCGGTCAGTGGGCCTTCGGCGACGCGACGCTCCGGCGCGCGTCGATCGACGGGCAGCGCGACGGCGACGCGCGCGTCGAGACGGACACGGTCATCGCGGCGGTCCCGCTGGAGGCCTACCGCATCCGCGTGACGCTCGCGCGCGGCGCGGGATCCGCGGAGACACCGGTGGTCCGCCTCGTGGCCGCCGTCGTCTCCGACGACGCCGCGGTGCGCGCGGCTCCGCAGAGCGCGCACGACGGCACCGTGCACGACCTGTCCGTGCCGTCGTACTCGCAGGAGATCCACCGCGGCGAGTACCCCGAGTACGACGGCGGGGGCGAGGCCTGGTGCAGTCCGACCTCGACGACGATGGTCCTCGGCCACTGGAACCGCGGACCGACCTCCGCCGACGTCACCTGGGTCGATCCTTCGTACCAGGATCCGGGCGTCGATCACGCCGCGCGCTTCACCTACGACGCGACGTACGGCGGCACGGGGAACTGGACCTTCAATGCCGCTTACGCCGCGGCCTACGGGATGCGCGCTTTCGTGACGCAGCTGCGCTCGCTCGCCGAGGCCGAGCGGTTCGTCGCCGCGGGCATCCCGCTGGTGGCCTCGATCAACGCGCCGCCCGGCGGGCTGCCCGGGTTCCTCTACGAGCAGGGCACGAACGGCCACCTGCTCGTCATCCGGGGCTTCACCGCGAGCGGTGACGTGATCGCGAACGACCCGGCGGCGTGGTCGAACTCCGAGGTGCGCCGCGTCTACCCGCGGGAGGCGTTCGAGCGCAACTGGGTGGGCGGCTCCGGCGGCATCGTGTACGTGATCCACCCGCCCGACCACCCGCTGCCCGCGCACGTGGAGGGGGCGACGGCCAACTGGTGACGTCGATACCAGCCGGCGCGGCTAAGGCCTGCTCATCGCGCCCGATCCGGCTTCGTCTCGCTCGCCTTCTTCTGGCACCGTCAGCTCCACGATCCGCGGCGTGACCTCGCCGTGCGCCGACGTCCGGAGCAGCGGCAGCGAGACGTTGTAGACGGGGATCCCGCCCTTGGTCCGCCCGTCCGGGCTGCCGGAGTGGGCGTGTCCGTGGAACACGGCGTGGGCGTGATAGCGGTCGATCGGCTCCTCGAGGCGGCTGGACCCCAGGAACGGGAAGATCGTGGGCGGCTCGCCGCGCACCGTGTCCTCGACCGGCGCGTAGTGCAGCAGCACCACCTTTAGGCGCGTGCGCAGCCGGGCCAGCGCCGCCTCGAGCTTGAGGGCCTCGTCCACGGCCTCTTGGACGAAGCGCTTCACGGCGTCCTCGCCCCAGGGGCCCAGGGCCCGCTCCCCGAACCCGCCGGCGAAGCCCTTCACCCCCGCGAAGCCGACGCCGTCCACCTCGTGCGCGTCCCCGTCCAGTACCTGGATCCCCGACTCCACCAGGATCCGCTTCACCTCGTCCTGCTGGCCCGACTCGAAGTCGTGGTTCCCGAGCACCGCCACGGTCGGCACCTTCACCGTGGAGAGCTCGCGCGCCAGGACGTGGGCCTCGTCGGGCTGGCCGTAGTCGGTGAGGTCGCCGGCCAGGAGCAGGACGTCGGCGCGCGACGCGGCGTGCGCGAAGATCGGCGCCAGCCTCCCCTGGCTGGCCTTGCCGCAGTGGAGGTCCCCGACGGCGGCGATCCTCAGCGCTCCGCCTCCCCGGTCTCCGGCGCGCCGGCCTCGTCCCACTGCTCGAGCTCGTCCTCGGTGAGCTCGGCGGGCGGGAGCAGCCGGGCGTCGCCGTAGCCCCCCTTCACGTCCGGCCGGTACTGCGTGCGCGAGAGCAGCGTCCCGCGCGCGAGGGCGTCGCCGTCACCCGCGGTGGTGAGCTCCGCCTCGAGGCGAGCGATGAGCTCGCGCACGATCCGCGGCGGCACGCGCGCGCGGTCGGTGGGATACGCGAACCCGTAGAGGACGAGGTGCGCGAGCAGCACTCGCCAGTGGTCCGCGAAACGGGCGAGGAGGCGGTCCCAGTCGAGGCGCTCCGCCTGACGGTGGAAGACGTGGAGCACGTCCGCGCCGTCGAAGCGCTCGCGCTCCATGACGAATGCCTTCGACCACACCATCTCTTCGGGCGGTATGAGCAGCGCGGGCGCGCCGAGGATCTCCGCCTCCACCGCATGCTCGAACCACCCGTCGTCCACGGTGGCCACGCCGTTCCCGGAGCTGAAGATGAGATCGACGTACAGGTCACCGCCCTGGATCTTGGCCAGCCAGTGCGGCGCGGTGAGCTCGGTCGGATCGCCCGCCGCCTCGAACGCCGCGAGCGCGCGCTCCACGTCCGAGGGCCGGATGAAGAGGTCGAAGTCCCGGGTGTCGCGGGTTATCCCGGCATGCCGCTGCAAAGCGAATGCGCCGCCGACCAGGAAGGGAACGCGTGCGTCGCGGAGCACATCCATAGCGTGCCGGTAGAAGGCCGCAGGGCGCTCGTCCAGCAGGTCGTGCACCTCCGCCATCTCCTTGAGCGATGCAACGACCGTGCCCGCGGCCGGCGCCCGCGCTAAGGGCCAGTACCCGCCGCCGCGGGCGTCGCAGCGGCGTCCAGCACGCGGCCGGGCGCCGCGTTAGGGGGCGTCCTCCGGGGGAGCGTCGGCGAAGGCGAAGCTGAGGATGGCCGGCGCGAAGGTGCGCGAGTAGCGGTCGGAGCGCTCCCGGATCTCGCGGGCGATCTCCGGCGCGTCGGGGTAGCCGAGCTCCGCGACCATCACCAGCGTGAACTCCTCGAGGACGATCCGCATGCAGTAGTGCGCGAAGAACGGCGAGGTCGAGCCGCCGTTCGCGAGTGAGGCCTGCGCCTCCGGATGGTCGAGGTTGAGGACGATGCCGCGCTCTTCCGGCACGTACAGCGCGCGCGGGCTCGTCGCACCGACGTGGCGGAACGCGACGCGGAAGGCGCCGATCGTGCGCGCGCCGTCGAAGGACGGCACCGATCCCTCGACCTCGCTCGTCTGCGGGACGGCCACCTCTGGGCGTGGCGGTCGCGGGCCTCGCGCGATCCCGCGGTCGCGCCGGGGCTGGCGCGTCCTCGGCTCGCCCGGAGGGACAGGCGCGGTCACCTCAGCGGGCTCCTCCGTGCGCGGCGCGGGCGCCGATGCCACGACGCGCACCTGCTCGCCCTGGTAGATCGTGTTGAGCAGCGTCCCGATGTCGCTTCCGAGCCGCTCCAGCTCCTGCTGCTCGGCGGCGCGCTTGCGCTCGCCGGCGCGCCGCACCAGCTCGCGGCGCACGCCCTCGAGACACGACCGCATCCACGGGAGCAGCTCCGCGACGACGGGGTTCCACGGGTTGAGCGTCAGGTCCCGGGACGAGAGGAACGCCGGGATGGGCACGCGGTCGTCGTCGAGCGCCTGGGCCTCGATCTCGCCGAAGAGGTACTGCGCCTCGGGCTTCCCCTCGACGCCGGCGAGGGTCATGGCGTTAAGGAAGCCGCCGGAGAGCACCGCGATGCCGTTCTCCTCTTCCGTGAGCGGCCGCGCCGCGATCTTCACGACCAGCTCCAGCGGACCGGCCAGCTCGGCGAGCGGTCCGGGCGCGGCGAAGCGCTGCTCCTCGACGGCCTCGGGCTCCAGGTACTCGACGCGCCGGGCCTCGACCTGCACCAGGTGCCGCACCAGATGGCGGCCGAGCTGCCGCTGGAGGTAGCGCACGATCTCGGCGCGGTCCACTCGCGTCCCGCGGTGCAGGTCCTCGATGGTGACGACCGTTCCGTCCGGTGCGCCGGCCGGCTCGTCCACCAGGACCTCGGTCACTCGGACGGGCCGCCCGGCCTGCGCGTCCTCGAGGTCGGCACGCGCCAGCTCCGCCACGTTGCGAAGCCCGCCTTGGACCGTGTCCACGCGCAGCCGGTCCGCTCGGCCGAATGCCGCGATCTTGCCGGTGCCGAAGCGGCCGCGGACCTTGCGCCCGGCGCGGCGGAGCGCGTTCTCGCCGTGCATGGTGAAGAAGCTCCGCAGCTGCTCGCGCGACATGCCCGCGGCGTCGTCGGCGATCTCGATGCGCCTGCGCGGCCCGACCGTGGCGATGGTCACGCGGACCGTGCAGGAGCGGCCCGGCGGGGTGGCGTCGATGGAGTTGGAGACGTACTCGTACACCGCCTTGGGGACCGTGGCGAAGTGGGCCGCGTTGGCCAGGACGTCCCGGCCCACGTGGGTGACGAGGGCGAGCGGCTCCGTGGGGAACAGGCTGGGCCGCTCTTCAATGACCTCGACGGCCAATGGCGCACCTCCCACGGGCAACGAAAAAGCGAGAGTCAGGCCCGAAGGCGTGCCTCTCGCTCCCCTCCGGGGAGCATACCGCCGGCTGGGCGCCTGTAGGGGGGCGCGCCCGCTCCCGGCCTCGTACCGCTCGGCTTCGGCGACCTCCTTCTCGCCCTACGTCGCGCGCGGATCAAAGCGCGGCGGGCCGGGCCTCACGCTCGGTGAGCGCGATCGGACCTATTTCCGGCCACGCCGCGACGATCCGCTCGCGACGAGGGCTCGCGTCGGCCGCCATCGCCGAGCTCCAGGGAGGCGCACCGTGGATGACGCCGCGAGCCGCGTCGGGTACCGCGGTGCGCCGTCAATGGGACGGAAGGCGGACAATAGATGCATGGGCGTATCGACGGCGGAGCGGGTTGCCACACCCCCACAACGGCGCGAGACGATGCTCATCGGGAGCGAGCGCGTAGCTGCGGCCGACGGGCGCACCTTCTACGTGGAGACGCCCGCCCGGCGGGGCGAGATCGTTGCCGAGGTCCCCCGGGCCGGCGCGGCGGACGTGGACAAGGCGGTGCGTGCCGCGGCGGCGGCGTTCCCAGCGTGGCGCGCCACGCACTGGAAGGACCGGGCGCGGGCGCTCTACCAGATCGCCGACGCGGTCGAGGCGCGCACCGAGGAGCTGGCGCGGACGCTCTCGATGGAGACCGGCAACGCCATCCGCACGATCACGCGGCCCGAGGTGAAGACCGTCGCCGACACGTTCCGCTACTACGCGGGCCTGGCCAGCGAGCTGAAGGGCGAGACCGTGCCGCTCGGCGCGGGGATGCTCTCGTACACCGTGCGCGAGCCCTTCGGGGTGGTCGGCGCGATCATCCCCTGGAACGTCCCGCTGCTTATCGGGGTCTGGAAGCTCGGCCCCGCGATCGCGACCGGCAACACGATCGTGATCAAGCCCTCGGCCGACGCGCCGCTGGCGCTGCTCGAGCTCGGGCGCATCTGCGCGGAGCACCTGCCGCCCGGCGTGGTGAACGTGGTAACGGGTCTGGGCGAGGAGTGCGGTGCCGCGCTCGCCGAGCACCCGTTCGTGAGCAAGCTGACGTTCACGGGCAACACCGAGACCGGGCGGTCGATCATGCGCGCCGCGGCGGAGCACATCGTCCCGGTCACCCTGGAGCTCGGAGGCAAGAGCCCGCAGATCGTCTTCCCGGACTCGAACGACGAGAAGACCGTGGACGGCGTCATCGCTGCCATGCGCTTCACGCGCCAGGGCCAGTCCTGCACCGCGGGCTCGCGCCTCTTCCTGCACGAGAGCATCGCGGAGGACTTTCTCGCCCTGCTCGCGTCGAAGCTGTCCAAGATCCGCATCGGCGACCCGCTGGACGAGGCCACCGACATGGGCGCGATCGTCAGCAAGCGGCAGTTCGAGAAGGTGTGCGGCTACGTGGCCGAGGGGACGGGCCAGCGCGGCGCGAAAACGATGATCGGCGGGGTGCCGCCCACCGAGGGGCCGCTCTCAGAGGGCTACTTCGTGCAGCCCACGGTCATCGCGCAGGTCGCGAACGACTGGCGGATCGCGCGCGAGGAGGTCTTCGGCCCGGTGATGGTGGCGATCCCCTGGACGGACGAGGCCGAGGCCATCCGCATGGCCAACGACACGCACTACGGCCTCGCGGCGTACGTGTGGACGCGCGACATCGGCCGCGCCATCCGGACCGCGCACGCGCTGGACGCCGGATGGGTGCAGGTGAACCAGGGGCCGGGCCAGTTCGCGGGCCAGTCCTATGGCGGGATGAAGCAGAGCGGGATCGGCCGCGAGTTCTCGCTCGAGGGGATGCTCGAGAGCTACACCCAGCGCAAGAGCGTCACCATCAACCTGACCTAGACCCGCGTCTCCTCCGGCGCCTCCTCCTTGACGTCGCGTCCGAGGCGTCCGGCGTCGTACGCCTCTCCGACGTGGTGGTGGTACGGCACGCCCGTGAAGAAGTGGTGGCTCTTGGTCGGCAGGTCGGCCTCGGCCCACTCCTCGCGCTGCAGGTCGATGTAGGCGCGCTCGCCCTGGTCGCGCAGGCCGCGGAAGAGGCGGGCGATACCCAGAGACGCCGCGTGCTGCGCCGCGAGCGTGATGAAGATGAAGCCGTAGCCGAGTTCTCCCAGAGCCTCGAAGGTGATGGGGTGGGGGTCCTTGTCCCACCGGAAGGAGCTGGAGTAGTTGAATGCCAGCTTCGCCTCCGGGAACCGGGCCCGGACCTCCCTGGCGAAGCGCTCGATGGGCGCTCGGTCGCTGTTGGGCGTCTCGCACCAGACCAGGTCCACCGCGCCCGAGTCGAGGTAGCGCAGGGCGCGCTCGATGGCGAGGTCGAGCCCGCGGGTGGTCTCGGGTGCGTCCACGGCCGACATGCCGTCGGTGCGCGCGACTATCACGAGGTCGCTGCCCAGGTCGTCCGCCACGGCGCGGGCCATGCGCAGCTTGCCGACCATCTCGCTCGCGCTGACCAGGGCCTTGCCGGCGATGTGGCCGCAGCGCTTGGGCGTGACCTGGTCCTCGAGGTGCGCGGCCGCGACCCCGGCGTTCACGTAGAGCTCGGCCGTGCGCTGGACGTTGAAGACGTTGCCGTAGCCCGCGTCCATGTCGCAGATGACCGGCGGGATCTCGAGGTGCGTGGGCGGGATGCCCGCGCCCGGGTCGCCCACGGCCATCGTCAGCTGGAACTTGCGGAGCGCCTGGACGGTGCGGCGGGCGCCGTCGGCGATCTCGACGCTCGAGTAGAGGTCCATGTCCGTGGTCCCGAGGTACCCGACCGCGAACGAGTAGCCGCTGAAGTAGATGGCGTCGAAGCGCTGGTACATCGCCAGCTCCGCGGTCATGGGGTCGTACACGCCCGGCGCGAAGACGAACGGGCGCTCCGCCAGCAGCTCGCGGAACCGGGTGCTGGCGCGCTTCGGGCGTGAGGCGGGGACCTTGTATCCGTCGGGCAGCAGCGGGCTGGACCGGAGACCGGAGTCCATCAGTGACCTCCCAGGTCGCCTATTTGGCGCGGGACCGGATGCTCGCGCGGCGGGCTAGTCGTACTCGTGGTCGCGGATGCAGAGGTCGGGGCAGGTGCAGGCCGCCACCTCCGCGTCGCTGAGGGCGGCGGTGCGGCCGATGGGCTCTTCGACCAGCTCCGCGTCGTCGATGAGGGTGTGCGATCGATCCAACATGCGGACCAACATGGCAGGGCTGGTGCCAGATATCAAGAGTATGGATAACATCTATCGAGAACATCGAGATAACCTATGGGAGGCGCGGTGAAGGTAGAGCGTCTGGCGGCATTCCTGGAGGTCGCGCGCACCGGGAACCTGACGCGCGCCGCCCGGCTCCTCGACCTGACGCAGCCGGCGCTCAGCGAGCGCCTGCTCGGCCTGGAGCGCGATCTCGAGACCGACCTCTTCGTTCGCACGCACCGCGGCGTTCGCCTGACCGATGCCGGGCGGGCCCTGGTCCCGCACGCCGAGCGCGCCATGGCCGCGATCGCGGACGGCCGCCGCGTAGTGGACGAGCTGCGCCGGGGCGAGGGCGGCCGGCTCGCGGTGGGCGCCGCGCCCGCGGTCAGCACCTACGTCCTCCCGGTCGTGCTCCGGCGCTTCAACCGCGCGCACCCGGAGGTGGAGCTGAGCGTACGCACGGGCCACTCCGAGGAGGTGCTCGACATGGTCCTGCGCGAGGACGTGCAGGTCGGCGTGGTCCGCGAGCTTCGCCATCCCGAGGTCGTGACGGTCCCGCTGTACGAGGACGAGCTCGTCCTGGTCGTGCCCCGCACGCACCGCTTCGCCGGGCGCGAGCGGATCCGGATCGCCGACCTCGCGCAGGAGCACCTCGTCACTTTCGACCGCGCCTCGAGCTACACCGAGCTGACACAGGCGCTCTTCCGCGAGGCCGGGATCGTGCCGCGCGGGACGATCGAGCTCGACAACATCGACGCCGCGAAGAAGTGCGTCGTGCAGGGACTCGGGGTGGCGCTGCTGCCGCGCCAGGCCGTGCGCGAGGAGCTCGCCGCCCGCACGCTCCGTCCGGTGGTGATCGCGGGCGCCCGACCCATCCGGCGTCGCATCGTGGCCGTCCGCCGGCGCGACGCCGGACCCGCCGTGCCCGTGGTCGCCGCGTTCCTCGAGATGATCAGGACAGCGCAGGCGGAGCCGGTGCGCGGCTCGGCCACGGCTTAGAGGACTCTTAGGCACCTTTCACGCGCGGGACCCCGCGACGGTGGACCATGGTCCCAGACGCGCGTGGAGGTCCAGATGCAGCCGTACGACGACCAGACGCCGAGGGAGCAGGCCCCGGCCGACACCACCGAGGAGATCCTGTACTCGCGGGCGGCCGCGCCCGCGCAGGGTCCGGTGGCGTCGGGGACTCCCCTGCGGCCGCCGCGGCGC
>JBOGTE010000081.1:0-9592 GCA_050692015.1 Candidatus Limnocylindria bacterium | reverse complement strand
GGATTCCCGCTGGCGGACAAGCTCCGGGCGGTCCGGACCGCGGCGGCCGGCGGCGAGGCCTTCGTCGTGGCGAACGCGTACGACGCCGACCCGGACAGCCCGCTCTCGAGGACCCTTCTCCAGCGACGGCCCGAGCTGGTGATCGACGGGATCGCGATCGCGGCCCGCACCGTCGGCGCGTCGCAGACGTACCTGTACATCCACCCGGAGGCGCACGAGGCGCGGTCCGCCGCCGCCGCCGCTCTCGCGCGGCGGAAGGGAGCGCTCGAGGAGCACGGCGTGGCGGTGGAGCTCGCGATGGGCCCCGGCGGCTTCATGGGCGGCGAGGAGAGCGCGCTGCTCGCGGTGCTCGAGTCGCGCCGGGCCATGGCTCGCCAGCGGCCGCCGTTCCCCGCGGAGCAGGGCCTGCGCATGCGGCCCACGCTCGTCTCGTGCGCCGAGACGCTCGCGCCGCTGCCGCTGATCGTCCGCGACGGCCCGGAGGCCTTCCGCATCGCGGGGACCAGCGCGTCGAGGGGCACGAAGCTCGTGTCCGTCACCGGGGCGGTGGCGCGGCCCGGCGTGTACGAGGTCAACTTCGGGAGCACGCTCGGGGAGATCGTCCAGACCGCGGGCGGCGCGACCGGAGCGGTCAAGGCGCTCCACGTCGGCGGCCCGACCGGGGGACTCCTCGGGCCCGCTCGCATGGACGTGCGCCTCGACTACGAGGACCTCCGGGCGGTCGGCACGCACCTCGGCTCGGGGCAGATCCGCGTCATCGCCGAGGGGACCTGCATCGTGAACGAGGCCGCGCGGCTCTTCGCCTACCTGGCCAAGGAGACCTGCGCCATCTGCGTGCCCTGCCGCGTGGGGACCAAGCGCGTCGGGGGGATCCTCGAGGGCATCTACTCGGGCGTCGGCAGGGAGGACGACCTCCCGTGGCTGGCGGAGCTGGGCGACCATCTCGACCAGTTCTCGCTGTGTGGCTTCGGGATCACCAGCGCCTCGATCCTGCGCACGACGATGAGCGAGTTCGCGGACGACTACCGCGCGCACATCACGGAGCGCCGCTGCCCGGCCGGCACCTGCGAACCGGCGCGCACGCGCCGCTACGAGACCATGGTCCAGCCGTGAGCCTTCTGGAGCGCTTCACGCAGCCCGCGGAGTCGCAGATCCCGACCGTCTCGCACCACGGCGACATCCCCTCGGGCCAGCCCACCTGCACCATCGAGATCGACGGGCAGGAGGTCACCGCGGTCGTCGGCGAGGCCATCCTCCGCGCGGCGCAGCGCGCCGGGTTCAACGTGCCGACGCTCTGCGACGACGAGAAGCTGGCGCCGGCCGCCGCCTGCCGCATGTGCCTGGTCGAGATCGAGGGCTTCGAGCGGCCCATGCCGTCCTGCCACCTGCCGGCGGCGGCGGGCATGAAGGTGAAGGCCACCAGCGAGGGGCTCTTCTCGATGCGGCGCCAGAACCTCGAGTACATCCTGAGCGACCACAACGCCTACTGCATGCCTCCGTGCCAGGTCTCGTGCCCCACGCACATCGACATCCCGGGGTACCTCGAGCTCATGGCCAAGGGGCAGCACATCGAGGCGGCGCGCCTGGTGAAGGAGGTCCTGCCGTTCCCCTACGCGCTCGGCCTGGTGTGCCCCGCGCCGTGCCAGGAAGTGTGCCGGCGCGGCCTGGTTGAGGAAGAGATCGCCATCCGGCAGTGTCACGGCTACGGCGGCGAGCTCTCGCTCGAGATGGACGTCGCGCCAACGCCTTTCCCGAAGGAGCCGCCCACCGGCCGGCGCGTCGCCGTGGTGGGGGCGGGGCCCGCGGGCATGACCGCGGCGTACTACCTGGCCCTCAAGGGCCACGCGGTCACGGTCTTCGACATGATGCAGAAGCAGGGCGGCATGCTCCGCTACGGCATCCCCGAGTACCGGCTCCCGAAGGTGAAGCTCGACAAGGAGCTGAACTCGGTGTGGCAGCTGGGCGCGGAGTTCAAGGGCGGGATGATGCTGGGCCGCGACTTCTCGGTCGAGGAGCTGCAGGGCGAGGGCTACGACGCGGTGTTCGTCGGGATCGGCGCCTGGCGCAGCAACGAGATGCGCATCCCCGGCGAGGACCTGCCCGGCGTGATCGAGGCCATCAGCTACCTCCGGCAGAACGCCGAGGGCGACCCCGTGCCGGTCGGCGCCGGCAACCGCGTGGTGGTGATCGGCGGCGGCTTCACCACGTTCGACTGCGCCCGCACCTCACGCCGGCTCGGCGCCGAGGTCACCGTTGTCTACCGACGCTCGCGCAAGGAGATGGGAGCCCACTACACCGAGGTGGACGACGCCGAGCACGAGGGGATCCGCCTGGAGTTCTTCGGCTCGCCCGTCCGCATCGTCGAGAAGGACGGCCGGGCCGCGGGCGTCGAGTTCCAGCGCATGCAGCTGGGCGAGGCCGACGCCTCGGGCCGGCGCCGCCCCGTCCCGGTCGAGGGGAGCGAGTTCGTCATCGAGTGCGACACGGTCATCCCGGCCATCGGGCAGAACTCCGACCTCGGCTGGTACGAGCGGGCGCCCGGCCTGCGGAAGACGCGCCGCGAGACCATCGTCACGAACGCCGCTCTGATGACCGACCGCCCCGGGGTCTTCGCCGGCGGCGACGTCCAGATGGGCACGCGGACCGTCATCGAGTGCGTGGCGCAGGGGAAGCTCGCGGCCAAGGCCATCGACCGCTACCTGGCCGGCGCGGACATGGCCCAGGTCGCGGCCGAGATCGTCGAGGAGGAGGGCGTCCCCGAGCTGATCGACATCGTCCCCTACAAGCCCGAGGAGCCGCAGGTGCGGATGCCGTTCCTGCCCTTCGAGGAGCGGGCCAAGAGCTTCCAGCTGATCGAGCACGGCTACTCGAAGGCCGCCGCCGAGAAGGAGGCCGGCCGGTGCCTCCAGTGCGTCTGCCCCGACGTCGGGCGGTGCCACCTTCAGCGGCTCTCGCTGGAGCACGGCCTCACCGACAACCGCTTCCACCGGGCCGAGCCGCTCGACTACCACGACTACGAGTACGACTTCAGCCACGACTTCATCCTTCGCGACCTCAACAAGTGCATCAACTGCACGCAGTGCGTGCGGATATGCAAGGACGTCATCGGCGCGAACTGCTACGGGCTGATGGGCTCGGGCTACGACTCGATCGTCACGACGCCGTGGAACGTCTCGCTGTCCTACACGGACTGCGTGTCGTGCGGCGCCTGCGCGGAGACCTGCCCGACCGGGGCGCTGATGATGCGCGAGCGCGATCTCATGACGTACGAGCTGGACATCGTGCGCTGCATCTACTGCGGCGACTGCGTGGAGGTCTGCCCGCATGGGGCCCTGGGCGAGACGCCGAACTTCGAGCTCTCGACCTACCAGCGCTTCGGACGGACGGTCCTGGCCAAGGAAGAGCTGGCCGTGGCCGGGACCTGGAGGCCGTCGGAGGAGATCCCGACCGACGGCGCGCACCGCAGCCCGGTGCGCCCGCCCGAGGTGCGCCCGCCCGCGCCGCCGCGCTGGGGCGCCTGAGGCCTGATCAACGGGCCTTCGGCCTCAGGGGTAGGGGCAGCTGTGCGCGAAGCGCGCCTCGACACCGCTCATTGAACTCCCTCGCGCCGGCGGAGCCGGACGCTCGCTCGCTCTTTGTTACACCTAGAGCCTCGTGCTTAAGGAGCGCCTCGTAGAGCGCATCCGCGCGGGCGGCCCCATCACGTTCGCCGACCTCATGGACGCGGCGCTGTTCGACCCGGACTACGGCTACTACACGACGCGGGCTTCCATCGGCTTCGGCGAAGGCGACGACTTCTTCACCTCGGCCGACCTCGGACCGCACTTTGGGCGGGCCCTGGCGCGCCTGGCGGCGGACGCGTGGGTCGCCCTCGGCCGACCGCCGGCCTGGGACGTCGTCGAGGCCGGTGCCGGACGGGGGATCGTGATGCGCGACCTGCTCTCCGCGCTCGAGCGCGAGCGACCGGATGCGGCTCGCAGCGCGCGGCCGGGCAGCGTGGAGGTCTCGCCGCGGCTGCGGGAGCAGCAGGCGGCGGCGCTCGGCGGCCGGGAGCTCCGCTGGGCGGCGTCGGTCCGCGGCCTCGCGCCGATCCACGGGCTGGTCTTCGCGAACGAGGTGCTCGACGCGTTCCCCGTGCACGTGCTCGTGCGGACCGATGAAGGCGTACGTGAGGTGCACGTGGACGAGCGCGAGGGCGATCTGGTCGAGGTCCTGCGCGCCCCGAGCCAAGCGGACCTGCGGTGGCGCGTGCCCGAGGCCCTGCCCGCCGGCGGACGCTGGGAGGTCAGCGTCGCGGCAGAGGGCTGGGTGGCGCAGGTCGCCGCGGCCATCGTCACCGGCTACCTGCTGCTGGTGGACTACGCCGACGACGAGGCCGGGCTCATCGGACGTGCCGGGTCGGGCACCGTCCGCGGCTTCAGCCGCCATCGCCTGGTCAGCGACCCGCTCCGCGACCCGGGCCAGGCCGACATCACGGCGACGGTCAACGTGACCGCCGTCCGTCGCGCCGCGGAAGGCGCTGGACTGCGCTTGGTGAGGGAGACGACGCAGCGCGAGATGCTGCTGGCGCTGGGCGTGCGCGAAGCCACCGGGCGCCCGCCCTCCGCCCTGGAGCAACTGCGCGAGGCGAGCCGCCGTTCGGCGGTAGACGTGCTCCTGGACCGGAAGGGCCTGGGCGCGTTCCGCGCGCTGCTGTTCGCGAAGGACGCTCCGGCCACCGGGTTCCGTGCATTCAGCGGCTGATCGCGCGAGATCGACCCGAGGCGCCGGGAGCGTTAGACTAGGGATGCTCCGGGCGGTTAGCTCAGCTGGTTAGAGCACTTGCTTGACATGCAAGAGGTCACTGGTTCGAGCCCAGTACCGCCCACAGTTCCTTCCGGCGGGCTAGCCTCCTCTCGAACGTGATCTCCCTCGCCCTTTCCATGGTCATCAGCGCGATCTTCGCGGCTTACATGGCCCGACGCTATGCCGCGCGCCGGCGACCCCATCAGCTCGTCTGGGCGATCGGACTGTCGATGTTCGCCGTGGCGAACGGCGCGGCGCTCCTGGCGCGTACGAATGGAGCGACGGCGCTCGAGTACCAGCTCTTCTACCTCTTCGGCGCGATCCTCAACGTCGCCTGGCTCGCCCTCGGCACTCTCTATCTGCTCGCGCCGCCGCGGGTGGCGGCGGCGGCCCTCTGGGCCGTGCTCGCGCTGACCGCGGTGTCGGCGGTCATTGTCTTCACCAGTCCGGTGGACCTGACGAAGGCCGTGGACACCGGGCGCGGGTTCGAGGGCGCGCCGCTGGCGCGGATCTTCGCAGGCATCGGCAGCGGGGTGGGAAGCATCGTGCTGTTCGGCGGGGCGCTCTGGTCCGCGCTCTCGTTCATGCGGCGGCGCGGCGGCGGGCGGCGGGCGCTCGCGAACGTCCTGATCGCGAGCGGCGTCCTCGTCGCGGCGTTCGGCGGGGCCGCGGCCTTCACCGGCGCGAGCGGCTTCGTCGAGTGGACCAACCTCGTCGCGATCACCCTGATCTTCCTCGGCTTCCTGCTCGTCTGATCCTACTCAACTGGGATTCCTAACGACCCGCAAGTATCGGCCGCGAGGTATGCTCTGCGCGCGCGACGACGCGGACAGCGCCTTCCATGTGCCCCGCAACAGAGAGCCTCAGCCGGTGAGACGAGGCCGGAGCGATGGAGGGAGACCACCGCAGAGCGCCGTGGGTGGGCCCCGTACAGCCCGTCATGAGCGCCGCCGGTCCGCCGGCGGAAGCTGGGTGGAACCGCGAGCGACCGCTTCGTCCCAGTAGACGAGCGGTCGTTGTCGTTGAGGGGGTACACCACATGGCGAAGGATCTGGGACGCAGGGACAAGGCGGCGGAGGACCCACTCCATCCTCTGAGGCACTCGGCCGCGCACGTGATGGCGGGGGCGGTCATGGACCTGTTCCCGGGCACGAAGCTCGGGATCGGCCCGGCCATCCGCAACGGCTTCTACTACGACCTCGACGTCCCGCGGCCGATCGGACCCGAGGACCTCGCGGGCATCGAGGCGCGCATGCGCGAGGTGGTGAAGGCCGACCACCCGTTCGAGCGGCGCGAGATGTCACGCGAGGAAGGCCTGCGCTTCTTCCGGGAGCGAGGACAGGACTACAAGGTCGATCTGATCGAGAGCTTCGAAGAGGCCGAAGGTGCCGACGGCGGCGCGGTGAGCATCTACGAGCACGGCGAGTTCGTGGACCTGTGCAAGGGCCCGCACGTCAAGCGGACCGGCGAGATCAAGGCCTTCAAGCTGCTCTCCGTCGCGGGCGCCTACTGGCGCGGCGACGAGACGCGGCCCCAGCTCCAGCGCCTGTACGGCACGGTCTGGCCCTCGCAGAAGGAGCTGGACGCGTACCTGGAGCGCCTCAAGGAGATCGGGCGGCGCGATCACCGCGTGCTGGGCCGCGACCTCGAGCTCTTCCGCATCGACGAGGAGCTGGGCAGTGGCCTGGTGCTATGGCTTCCGAACCTCTCGGTGGTCCGCGAGGAGCTCGAGGCCTGGTGGCGGCGGGTGCACCACGAGCGCGGCTACACCCTCGTGTACACGCCGCATATCGCGAGCGAGCGCATCTACCAGCGCTCTGGACACCTCGAGAAGTACGGCGAGAACATGTACGGGCCGCTGCTTTTAGACGACGGCGATCCGGGGGGTCCTCGGGGGGCGAAGCCCCCCGGTAGTCCGTTCTGGATCAAGCCCATGAACTGCCCCGGGCACATCAAGGTGTTCCAGTCCACCGTGCGCTCGTACCGCGAGCTGCCTCTGCGCATCGGCGAGTTGGGGACCGTGTACCGGTACGAGCGCGGCGGGACCCTGCACGGGATGCAGCGCGTGCGCGGCTTCACGCAGGACGACAGCCACATCTTCTGCTCCTGGGACGACGCCCAGGAGGAGATCGGGAAGGTCTTCGACCTGGCGATGGAGTTCATGCGCCTCTTCGGCTACACCGACCCGGTCATCTACCTCTCGACGCGGCCGGAGCGCCGGCTCGGCTCGGACGAGCTGTGGGACAAGGCCGAAGAGGCGCTGCGCCAGGCGCTGGGCGTGCGCGAGGTGCCCTACAAGATCGACGAGGGCGGCGGCGTCTTCTACGCGCCGAAGATCGACATCAAGGTCATGGACGCGATAGGCCGGGAGTGGCAGGGGCCGACCATCCAGATCGACCTGAACCTCCCCGAGCGCTTCGACGTGACGTTCGTGAACTCGCGCGGCGAGCGCGAGCGCGCCGTGATGGTCCACCGGGTCCTCTTCGGTAGCCTGGAGCGCTTCGTCGGCGGGCTCATCGAGCACTACGCCGGGAACTTCCCGCTGTGGCTGGCCTGGGACCAGGTCGCGATCGTGCCGGTGCGCGAGGACGCGCTGCCCTACGCCCGCGAGGTGGCGCAGCGGCTCCGTAGGGAGCGCATCCGTGTGCGGCTCGACGAGCACATGGCTGACATGCGCGAGCGCATCCGCGAGGCCCAGCACCGCCGCGCGAGCTACCTCGTCGTGGTCGGCGGCAAGGAGGCCGAGGCGCGCACGGTGTCGGTACGCCGCCGCGGCGCGGCGAAGGGCCAGGAGGAGCGCGGCGTAGCCCTCGAGGAGTTCGTGCGCCGCGTCATCGAAGAGCGCGACACGCAGGCGCTGCCGGCCGACTTCGTCGCCGGTGACGCCGGACCGAGTGTGGACGAGGCGGCCTCAGCGGGATGACCGCGGAGGCGGGCGCGGCGGCCGGCCCGGTCCTGGCCGGGGAGCGGGTGCGTCTCCGTCCGATGACCGCGGATGACGCCGAGCACCTCGCGCGCTGGGCCGCCGATCCCGAGTTCGCCCGGAACCAGTGGGGGAGGATGCGCACGCAGGGGCTGGAGGCGGCCCGCCAGTTCATCACGTACTTCGCACGCGAGGACGCCCGGCTCTTCGCGATCGAGTACGCCGGGCGCGTGGTCGGGTTCGCGAACTACCGCGATCTGAACTCCGGCGACCAGAGCTGTGAGATCGGCCTGGGCATCGGAGAGAAGGATCTCTGGTCGCGGGGACTGGGCCGCGACGCGCTCCGGACGCTGCTCCGCCACCTTTTCGATGACCTCGACCTCCAGAGGGTGGCCCTGCACGTGATCGCCACCAACGACCGGGCCATCGCGTCCTACAAGGCCTGCGGCTTCGAAGTGGAGGGGATCGAGCGCCGCTCCCGCCGGTCGGATGCCGGGGGCTGGCACGACATGGTCGCGATGGCCGCCCTCCGTGGCCGGGAGCGACCGGCCTTCGACCCCCGGCCGGTGGTCCTGGAGGGCCCGCGCCTGCGGCTCGAGCCGCTGCGCATGGAGCACGCGGCGGAGCTGTACGAGGCCGTCCGCGACCCCGACATCTGGACGTGGCTCTCGTGGAAGCCGCCGGCCAACGTTGAAGAGATCGCCGCGTACATCCGCCGCGCCCTGGACCACCAGGTCGTCGGAGAGCACCTACCCTGGCTGACCCGGCTCCGCGCCGACGGCAAGGCCGTGGGCACCACGCGCTTCGCGCACATCGACCGCCTTAACAGGAGCGTCGAGATCGGCTACTCGATGCTCTCCTCGGAGGCGCGTGGCACGGGGCTGAACGCGGAGGCCAAGTACCTCCAGCTCCGCCACGCGTTCGAAGACCTCCGGGCGATCCGCGTCTGGCTCAACACGGACGGGCGGAACAAGCGCTCGCAGCGCGCGATGGAGAAGATCGGGGCCGTCGCCGAGGCGGGGCACCGGCGGGACCGGATCATGCCAGACGGCTTCATACGCACGTCCGTCTTCTACTCCTTCGTCGATGCGGACTGGCCGCGGGACCGCCAGCGGCTCGAGGCGCTCCTTGCTCGCTCTGAATGAGGGTCAGATAGATACGGGACACGCGGCTAGCCGCGGCGGCAGGGCCGCTGCTAGACTTCACGCAGTTGAAGTCATCCACCTCCCAGGGATCCGTCTGAGCCGCTCCGAGAAGGGCCTGCCCTCATAGCAGAGCTCCGGGTCAACGAGCAGATCCGCGTTCCCACCGTGCGCCTCGTCGGTGCCGACGGCCAGCAGCTTGGCGTCGTCCCGACGCAGCGAGCGCTGGCGCTCGCCCAGAGCGAGGGCTACGACCTGATCGAGGTCGCTCCCCAGGCCACCCCGCCCGTCTGCCACATCGGCGACTACGGGAAGTACCGCTACAAGGTCCAGCAGCGCGAGAAGGAAGCCAAGAAGAAGCAGCGCACCATCACCTGGAAGGAGGTGCGCGTCGCGCCCAAGATCGACGCGCACGACCTCGACACCAAGATCCGGACGGCCATCCGCCTGCTCGGCCACGGCGACAAGCTGAAGGTCGTCGTCCGCTTCCGCGGCCGCGAGCTGGCGCACCCGGACCGCGGCCGGACGCTGCTGATGGAGATGGCCGAGCGGCTCAAGGAGCACGGCGTCGTCGAGCGGCCGCCGCTCCTGGAAGGCCGGCAGATGGTGATGGTCATGAACGCCGTACGCCGTGACGCCGCCGCGACCGCGACCGCGAAGCCGCCGAGCGGCGGGCAGCCCGCCTCCGGAGGTGCTGCCAAGCCCCCGGCCGCCGCTCCCGCCGCCCCGCGTCCCGCAGCTG
>JBOGTE010000080.1:0-9639 GCA_050692015.1 Candidatus Limnocylindria bacterium | reverse complement strand
GTGCACGCCCATGACCTGCTCGACGCCGCCCTGCACGGAGGGCGACGTGTAGTGCAGCAGGACCACGCGCTGCCTGCTTATCGCGCGGTCGGCGGGGGCATCGGCTATCGCCTTCGGCCTCCGCTTCGCCGCGCGCGCTCCGCGGCCTATGGGATCGCTCGGACCGGCGCAGCCGGATCCTCGCGACTCTCCTTTGCCCCGAGCTCGAGGATGCGGGCGCCGCCGCCCTCGACGCGCACGCCCTTGCGGGTGCGCTGCGCGCGGAAGCTGACCTTCCCGTCGTGGATGCGCATGTCCTCGACCGTGATGCGGTCCAGCCAGGGCGGCAGCGCCGGGTCCACGGCCAGCCGCCGCTCCGCGAGATGCGGGCGCAGGCCGAGGAGCGTGCGCAGGCACAGGAAGACGACCCCCGCGGACCAGGCCTGCGGGATGCACGCGACCAGGTAGTCCGCGGGCCGCGACGAGAACCGCAGGTCCCGCTGGAACCCGCAGAAGAGCTCCGGCAGGCGCGAGTCAGGGAAGCGCTTGCCGGCCTCGAAGAGCCCTTCCACGATGGCTGCCGCCTCCTCGCGCATCCCGTACCGCGCGGCCCCCTCGGCGATCAGGGCATTGTCGTGCGGCCACACGGAGCCGTTGTGATAGCTCATCGGGTTGTAGGTGGGGTACTCGCTGGAGAGCGTGCGGACCCCCCAGCCCGTGAACATGTCCGGCCGCATCAACCTCTCCGCGAGCTCGCGTGCCCGGTCGGGCCGCGCGATCCCGGCCCAGAGCGCGTGTCCGGCGTTGCTGGTCACGGCGGTCAGCTGCCTGCCGTGCGCATCGATCGCCTGCGCGTAGCAGCGCTGGTCCGGCATCCAGAAGTCGCGGTCGAAGCTCTCCGCGAGCTCGCGGGCCTCGCCGCGCAGCCGGTCGGCCCGGGCGCGGTCGCCGTCCGCCTCGTAGAGGTCGGCCAGGCCGCTCTTGGCCATGTGCACGTAGGCCTGGACCTCGACCAGGGCGGCGGGCAGGTCCACCCACGAGCCGTCGGGGTAGGACAGCGACATCGCCGAGTCCTTCCAGCCCTGGTTGCGCATCTCGGTGGTACGCACGCCGTGCTGGACGTAGCCGTCCTTGTCCGGGTCGCCGTAGGGCCCGTCGCACCAGGCCAGGGCGCGCTCCGCCGCAGGCAGCAGCTCGCGCCAGAGGTCGCGGTCCGCGGTCCACTTCACCGTCTCCGCGAAGACCGCCGCGAAGAGCGGCGTCGCGTCCACCGAGCCGTAGAAGGGGCTGTGCGGGATGATCCCCAGGCGCGCCAGCTCGCCGCGGCGGAGCTCGTGGAAGATCTTCCCCGGCTCCTCCTCCTTGAACTCGTCCACGCGCGTCCCCTGGTGGCGAGCCAGCAGGCGCAGCGCGCCGCGGGCGATGTCCGGGTGCCACGGCAGGGTCTGGTAGGCGCAGATCAGCGCGTCGCGTCCGAAGGGCGACGCGTACCAGGGGATGCCCGCGGTGGGGAAGGGCCCGGTCTCCTCGAAGTCGAGGAGCGCGCGCAGATCGAGCGCGCTCCGGTGGATGAGCCCTTCGTCCAGCGTCTCGCTGCTGGTGCGGAAGCGCGTGCAGCCGCGCAGGAACCGCCGGTAGCGCGCGTTCAGGGCGTCCAGCGCGTCGTCGAACCCCGCGGGAGCGGGGCCCTCGCCGACGCCGTCCTCCGCCGGCACCACGGAGATCTCGATCGTGAAGACGCTCTGCCTCGCGAGCCGGCGCCGGAAGCGCAGGCGGGTGCCGGCGCGCTCGTCCGGCCTCGGCTGCGCCGTGATCGTCGTCGTGCGCCGCACGCCGTCCTTGCCGGTGCGCCCCAGGACGAGCCGCTCGCCGTCGTCCCAGACGTCGGCCGTCCCCGGGTCCTGCGTGACGTCGCGGTAGCCACGGACCGCGAACATGTCGCGGAACGTGGCCTCGATCTCCAGCTCGAGGTCCAGGTCCACCTCGCTCGGGGAGGCGTTGAGGATCCCGATGCGCTCTCGGAGGCCGTCGGCGAGGAAGCGGGTGCGCCTGATCGAGAGGCTGTCCTGCGCGTGCCGCGCCGTGCCCAGCGTGACACCGGGCGCGTGCATCAGCTGGAAGGTGGCGACGTAGGCCTGCTCGTCGTTGACGGAGAGGAGCAGCGGGCGCTCCCCGTTCACGCGCAGCTCGAAGCCCGAGAGGAACTGCGTGTCGTGGTAGTAGAGCCCCAGCGGGCTCTTGCCGCCCAGCGGGAGGCTGCCGTCGTCCTCCGTCACGAGCACGAGGGCGTCCTCCTTGAGGGAGACGGTCACCGGCGGGCTGTCGTCCAGCGCTCGCGCAGGTGGCCCTTGGCCCCCTCGAACGCGGCGGCCTGCTCCTCGACCAGGCGCTCGGAGCCGGCGGTCGTCATGTCGCGGGCGTCGTCGATGAACGCGGCGACGCGTCCGAAGTAGAGCGGGACCAGCGAGCGTACGTACGCGTCGGTGCGCTCCGGGTCACCGGCGGACGCGGCCAACAGGTCGTACACGATGCGCGCCCAGGCGGCGCCGGCCAGGGCGTGCGGCACGTCCTCCCCGAGCGCGCGCGTCACGGCCTCGCGCGAGACGGGCGAGAGCGCGCGGTCCCACGTCTCCGCCTCGCCGGCGGCGGCCGCGCGCAGCTTCCGCACCAGCAGCGCGCTGTCCGCGCGGACCTCCTCGGGATCGACGGGCGTGACCTCGCCGAACACCGGCGCCTCCTCCGAGCCGCTGACCCCGCTCCAGGCGCTGTCGCTCCGGGCCGCGAGCCGGAAGGCTGTGCCCACCACCTGCGTGAACATCGGGGCGAGGTCGGCTCCGGGGTCCTTGGGGTCGTGCACCTTCGCGCCGAGGAATGCCTGGCCGATCCGCGCCCCGCGCGCCAGTGCTGTGGTGGTCATGTAGATATCGATCCCGAAGCGAGCCACGTCGGTGTCCCAGACCCCGGTGTCGCCGAGGGCACCGCCCTCCTGGAACGCGCGCGCGAGCTCGCCGCTGAAGCCGAACTCCCCGCCGATGGGCTGCCGCACCCTCCGGCCGTAGAGCGCGCGCGTGAGCGGGTAGGCGATCGTGTTCGTGATCGTGCCGTCGTGCTTGTGGCGCGCGTAGAGAGGGGTGACGTAGTCGGCCCGGCCCTCCACGATCGGCCCCAGAAGGCGGGAGACCCAGTCGGGGGTGATGCTCCGCAGGTCGCTGTCCACGACGGCGCAGGCGCGGACGCCCAGGCGCGCCGCGGCCTCGAAGATGGCGCGGAAGGCCGAGCCCTTGCCCGGCAGCCCGACATAGGTGCCGACCACGTGCGGCACGCCGTCCAGCGACTCGCCGACGCGGTCGCGGGTGCCGTCGTCCGAGCCGCCGTCCGAGTTGACGACCACGGCGAGCGCGCGAGGGAAGTGCCGCCGGAGGCCCTCGGCGACGGACCGCGCCACGTGTCCCACGGTCCCGGCGTTCCGGTAGCTCGGGATGCCCACCAGGATCTCGGCGCGGCCGATGCGATCGACCGCCGAGGCCATGCGCTCGTCGAGGCCCGTCGCGTTCGGCATAGCGCCCCCGCTCTCTGGTGATGCTGTGATCGCGCCCGACCCGCCGCCTCTTCGGCGATGATAGGCGGCTAGTTGCTCGAAGCCGTCGAGGCCATCGTCGTTCCGTTCCTCGAGCGCGCGTACGCGACGGTGGGATACGTCGGGCTCATGGCCGTGATGGCCGTCGAGAACGCGCTCTTCTTCCTGCCCGTGCCCTCGGAGATCGTCCTGCCGCTCGCCGGGTGGTCCGTCGCGCGCGGCGTCGAGGAGCCGCTCACCGGCGGCCCCTGGACCTACTGGCTCGCCGTGGCCTTCTCGGTGGCCGGGTCCACGGCCGGCGCCCTCGCTCTCTATGCGGCCTCCGCCGTCGCCGGCCGACCCGCGCTCGAGCGCTACGGGCGCTTCGTGCTGATCGACGCGCACGACCTTGACGTGGCGGACCGCTGGTTCGCCCGGTACGGGGACTACGCGGTGCTGATCGCGCGCATGGTGCCGGTCGCCCGGAGCGTCATCTCCATCCCGGCCGGGATCTCGCGGATGCCGCTGCGGCGGTTCGTCCTGTTCACGGTCATCGGCACGATCCCCTGGAACATGCTGCTCATCTGGGGCGGCGTCGTCCTCGGCGAGAACTGGGTGCAGGTGAAGGAGCTGCTCGGGCCCCTCGACTACGTCGTCTACGCCGCCATCGCCGTCCTCACCCTGCTCTTCTTGTGGCGCCAGCTCCGCCCCGGCCGCTCCCGTTGACGGAGCTGCTCGCCGCGCTCGCGGAGATCGACCGCCAGCTCTACCTCGCCGTCACCTCCTCGCGAAACCAGATAACGGCGTTCCTGGCGGTCGGCTTCGCCCTCGCGAACACCTTTGGCCTGGTGTGGTGGCTCTTCGGCCTGGCCGGCATGCGGTCCCGCGGCCTCGGGCGCCGGGGGCTGTCCATCCTGCTGACGGTAGCGATAGGCCTCGCCAGCGCGTGGATCGTCGCCGACATCGTGAAGGCGGTCTTGCAGCGGCCACGGCCCTTCGACGTCCTCGAAGGCGTCGAGGTGCTCATCACGCGGCCCGTCACGTTCGGCTTCCCCTCGGGCGACACGGCCGGAGCCTTCGGGGCCGCCGTTGCGCTCGGCTTCGCCCTCCCGCGCCTGCGCTGGCTGGCGCTGCTCATCGCCTCCGGGATCGCGCTCGCGCGCGTCGCGGTCGGCGTCCACTGGCCGTCGGACGTCCTGGGCGGCGCCGCCATCGGCATAGCGGTCGGCTCGGCCTCCCCCTGGATCGTCGCGGAGGTCCAGAGGCGCCTGCCCTGGGCGATCCACGTCGTGCCGCACACGCACTGGGACCGCGAGTGGTACGCGCGCTTCGACGTCTATCGCGAGCGGCTGGTGCGCATGGTGGGCAGGCTGCTCGACCTGCTCGAGCGGGACCTGGCGTTCACCGCCTTCACCTTCGACGGCCAGACGATCGCCGTCGAGGACCACCTCGCGAAGGTGCCCGCGGACCGGCCGCGCATCGAGAAGCTGGTGCGCGAGGACCGGCTGCTGATCGGGCCGTGGTACGTCCTGGCCGACTACCTCCTCGTCTCCGGCGAGTCGATCGTCCGCAACTTCCAGGAGGGCCTGCGCGTGGCGGGTGAGCTGGGGCGCGCCATGCGCGTCTGCTATGTCGCCGATCCCTTCGGCCACCCCGCGCAGATGCCGCAGATCGTGCGCGGCTTCGGCTATGTGACGTACGTCTTCGCGCGCGGCGTCGGGGACGAGGGCGAGGAGCTGGGCAGCGAATTCCAGTGGGAGGCGCCCTCCGGCGACCGGGTGCTCGCCTCCCACCAGGTCGCGCACTACGACAACGCGCTGCCCCTGGTCGGCGACGGCGAGGAGGACGGGGCGGCGCTGCGGCGGCGCGTTCGGCGGGTCCTTCCGCGGCTCATGCGCCTGACCGGCCCGTACGCCCAGTCGCCGCGCCTGCTCTTCATGGTCGGGACCGACCACACCGAGCCCTACGAGCGCCTTCCGGAGGCGGTGGCGGCGATCTCCGCGGCCCAGCCGCGCTCGGCCACGCGGATCACCGGCCTGGAGTCCTTCGCCCTGTCGCTCCCAACGCCGCGCGGCGTTCTGACGGGCGAGATGATCGCCGGGAAGTACCGGCCGATCCTGCGCGGCGTCAACTCGACGCGCGTCTTGATCAAGCAGGCCAACTCCGAGTGCGAGCGGCTGCTGCTCGAACGCTGCGAGCCGCTCGACGCCCTCACCGGCGGCGGCGCGCGCGAGCGCATCCGGTCGCTCTGGCGGACCCTTCTCGAGAACCATCCGCACGACTCCATCTCCGGGTGCGGCATCGACGGGGTCCACGACCTGGACATGCGCCCGCGGTTCGAGCGCGTCGCCCGCGACGGCGAGGCGCTCGCGGCCGAGCTGACCGCGCGCGTCGCCGGGAGCGGCGAGGCTGCCGTCCTCTGGAGCGCTCTGCCCTGGGAGCGCCGGGCGGTCGTGGACGTCGCCGGCAGGCCGACCCTGGTGCGCACGGCCGGCCTGGGCGTGGCGCCGCCGGAGCCGGTGCGCAGCCCGGGCGTCCGGTCGCCCGAGGACGGCGTGCTCGAGAACGGCGACCTTCGCGTCGAGGTGGCGGCGGACGGCACCTTCGCCGTGGCGGACATGGCGACCGGCCACCGCTGGGGCCCGCAGAACCGCCTGGTCAGCGACGGGGACCGCGGCGACGAGTACACGTTCTCGTACGCGGGCCCCACGGTCGCCGGCGCCGCATCCCCGGGCTCCCGGCGGACGGAGGTCCGCGGGGACCGCGGGACCGTCACCGTGGACACGGTCATGCGCCTGCCCGCGGCGCTGCGGCCCGACCGCCTGGCGCGCGTCGCCGAGATGGTCGAGTGCCCGCTGCGCGTGACCGTGACGCTCGACGCTCGATCCGACCGCGTCGAGGTCGAGACGCTCGTGGAGAACCGCGCCCGCGACCACCGGCTCCGCGCGGACTTCGACACCGGCACGCGAACGCTGACCCATCACGCCGGCGCCGCGTTCGCGCTGCTGGAGCGCCCCAACCGCGTGCCGCCCCGGCCCGGCTGGGTCGAGCCTCCGACGCCCGAGCGCTGCCTCCACGACGTGGTCGGGGTGCACGGCGTGACCAGCGGGCTCGCCGTGGGCGTGGACGGCCTCCGCGAGTACACGGTCCTTCGCGACGGCGGCACGATCGGGATCACGCTCCTCCGCGCGGTGGGCTGGCTCTCGCGTGGCGACCTCCGCGAGCGGCGGGGCCACGCCGGACCCGAGATCGAGACGCCGACGGCTCAGTGCATCGGGCCGCAGCGCTTCCGCTACTGCGTCGTGCCACTGCGCGGCGAGGCGCGGGCCGGCACGCACTGGTCGTTCGGCCGCGCGATCCAGAGCGTGCGCGAGTTCCTGTCGCCGCCGCTCCCGGGCCGCGGCGACGGGACCGGGCGCACGCTCCTGCGCCTGGAGACCGATCCGCCCGGGTCGCTGGTGCAGCTGTCCTCGCTCCGCGCGGGACCGGAGGGCGACGTGGTCGTGCGCCTCGCGGCCATGGGGCCGGGCGAGACCGTCGCGACGCTGCGCTTCGACCGGCCGGTGGCCTCCGCGCGCGCGACCGACCTGCGGGAGGGTCTGCAAGATCTTGGGAACACCGGGCTCGAGACGCTCCGGACCGCGGCACCACTGGAGATCGCCCCGGACGGCGCAGCCCGCGCCCGCGTGGGGCCCTACGACATGGCCACGTGGCTCATTCGACTTCAGTGACATACTTCGGGGCCTGATGGCGACCGTCACCTACGACCACGTCTTCAAGAGGTTCGGGGACGTCACGGCGGTCAACGACCTGAACCTGCAGGTCCGCGACGGCGAGTTCCTGGTGCTGGTGGGGCCCTCCGGATGCGGCAAGACGACCGCGCTCCGGATGCTGGCCGGCCTCGAGGAGCTGAGCACCGGCGACATCCTCATCGGCGAACGTCGCGTGAACGACGTCGCCCCCAAGGACCGCGACATCGCGATGGTCTTCCAGAACTACGCGCTCTACCCGCACATGAGCGTGTACGACAACATGGCCTTCGGCCTGAAGCTGCGGGGCATGCCCAAGGCGGAGATCGAGCGGCGGGTCAAGGACGTCGCCGCGATCCTGGGGCTCGAGCACCTGCTCCACCGCAAGCCCAAGGAGCTGTCCGGCGGCCAGCGGCAGCGCGTCGCTGTCGGGCGGGCCATCGCTCGCGAGCCGGCCGTGTTCCTGATGGACGAGCCGCTGTCCAACCTCGACGCGAAGCTGCGCATCCAGACGCGCGCCGAGCTCGGCAAGATCCACCAGCGGGTCGGCAAGACCACCATCTACGTGACCCACGACCAGGTCGAGGCCATGACCATGGGCGACCGGATCGCGGTGATGAAGGACGGCCTCCTCCAGCAGGTCGGTCCGCCCCAGGACCTCCACGACCGCCCGGTCAACCTGTTCGTGGCGGGGTTCATCGGGTCGCCCGCGATGAACTTCTTCGGCGCCACCGTCTCGGGAGCGGCGGGCGACGCCGTGGCCGACACCGGCTTCGCGAAGGTGCCGCTCGGGCACCGCGCCGACTCGGCCCTCGGCAAGGAGGTCGTCGTGGGGCTGCGGCCCGAGGATATCCACGACCTGGAGCGTCACCCGCAGGACGGGCGCCTTCCCGTGGAAGCGAAGGTCGAGGTGGTCGAGTACCTGGGCAACGAGCTCCAGCTCTACCTGGCCGCGAACGGAACGACGTTCGTCGCGCGCGTCCCGGCGGACACCCAGACCAAGCCGGGGGCGTCGCTCCGCGTCGGGTTCGACCTGCGGAAGGTCCACATCTTCGACAGGGCGAGCGAAGAGGCGATCCGCTGAGGTCCGAGTGAGCCTCCGCGGTGCCATCGACGCGATCCCTCTCGAAGCGGTGCTCCAGCTGCTGGCGGACACGGTCAAGACCGGGCGCCTCCTGGTCCGCGGCGAAGAGCGCGCCGGCATGCTGGCGGTCTCGGAAGGCAGGCTCGTTTCCGCGCGCTCCCGGGAGGAGACGGGCCCGGCCGCCCTCGGAGAGGTCTTCACGATCGACCGGGGCGAGTTCGGATTCGCGCCGACCGACCGCGTCCAGGAGAGCGACCTCTTCGGCGACCTCGAGCAGCTGCTCGACCGCGCGGTCGCGGAACGCGACCGGATCGCGGGCATGCGCGAGCTCATCCCCGACGAGCGCATGCGGTTCAGCCTTTCGCCCCGGGCCGCCGAGCGCGCGGAGATCCGGCTGTCGGCGGACCAGTGGCGCGCGCTGCTGGCCGTGGACGGGCGCCGGGACGTGATCGGGATCGCTCAGCAGCTGGGGATCAGGAGGCTGGCGGCGCTCGACCTGCTCGCCGGTCTCGTGCGCGCCGGGATGGTCGACACGATGGCTCCGGCGGCCGACGCCGGGAGCGACGACCACCTCCCGCCGCGAGAGCCGCTCGAGCGGAGCTCGGCCGGCGAGCCCGTGGTCCTGAGCGGAACGACGGCGGACTTCCCTCTCGAGACGGTCGTGCAGCTGCTCGCGCACACCAGGCAGACGGGCCGCGTCGAGATCAAGGCCGACTTCGGGACCGCCACCCTGGGCCTGGCCGAGGGGCGTCTCGTCAGCGCGCGCGCCGACGAGGAGTCGGGCGACCTGGCGCTCGGCGCGACGTTCGCGGTCGAGCGGGCCGACTTCATCTTCGTTCCGACGGCCGAGGCGCCTCCGGCCGACCTCCGGGGCGACCTCGACGAGCTGCTCGACCGGGCGGCCGAGACCCGCGTGCGCATCGCGGCGATCCGTGAGCTCGTGCCGGGCGAGCGCGGGCGGTTCGTGCTCTCCGAGCGCGCGGCGCAGCATCCGGAGATCCGGCTGACGCCCGAGGAGTGGCGCGCGCTCCTCGCGGTGAACGGCGAGCGCGATCTGGGCGCGATCGCCGGGCACCTGGGCATGCGGCGGCTGCCGACGATGGTCGTTCTCGCGGACCTCATCGAGGGCGGCCTGGTGGACGTGGTCGCGGAGGCGCCCACCGGGGCGGCTTCCCTGCCGGAGGCCCCAGCGCCGTTCGAGCCACCGCCTGTCTTCGAGGCGACGGCCGCGGAGCCGCCCGCCGCGAGCGAGTGGGAGGCGCCCCCAGCGC
>JBOGTE010000079.1:0-9722 GCA_050692015.1 Candidatus Limnocylindria bacterium | reverse complement strand
CGCTGGGCTCGGCCTGGCTCGCCGCCGCGGCCGCGTCGGCCGTGGCGCAGGTCGCCGGCGAGACCCTGGGCGTGCGCGCCGGCGTGCTGGGGGACGCTCAGCTGCTCCTCGCGGGTATCGGCAGCGCGTTCACATCGGCGCTCGTGGCGCTGCTGGAGCGTCGCGCGCGCTGACCCTGCGTCATCATTCGCAGTACATGGACAGCGCCGGCATCCGCGAGGCGTTCTTCGCCTTCTTCGAGGAGAAGGACCATGCGCGCCTGCCCAGCGCGCCCCTGGTGCTGATGGACGACCCCAGCGTCTTCTTCACCAGCGCGGGCATGCAGCCCCTCGTGCCCTACTTCACTGGGCGGAAGCAGCCGCCCAACAAGCGCCTCGTGACCATCCAGAAGGTCTTCCGCACGACCGACATCGACGAGGTCGGCTTCGATTCCTGGCACAACACGTTCTTCGAGATGCTCGGGAACTTCGCCATCGGCGACTACTGGAAGAAGGAGGCGATCGGCTGGGGCTGGGAGTTCCTGGTGGACCGTCTGGGCTTCAAGGGCGACAGCCTCGTCGCGACGGTGTACTTCGACGACGACGAGGCCTTCGACATCTGGACCAGGGAGCTGGCGCTCCTTCCGCCGGAGAGGGTCTGGCGCCTGGGCAACCTCGCGGCCGGCGACGACACCAACTTCTGGTCACCCGGGCCGACCGGTCTCTGCGGGCCCTGCAGCGAGGTGTTCGTGGACCGCGGACCGCAGGAAGGCGTCGCGCCCCACGATTGCTCGCCGGCGGAGAACTGCGGCCGCTACATCGAGATCTGGAACTTCGTCTTCCAGCAGTACGACCGCTTGGAGGACGGCAGCCTCGTCCCGCTCGCCAAGAAGAACATCGACACCGGCGTCGGTCTCGAGCGCCTGTCGCAGGTCCTTCAGGGCGTGATCCCCGACACGTTCCGGACCGATCTCTTCGCGCCCATCGTCGGTCGGGTCGAAGCGCTCTCGGGCAAGAAGTACGGCGACGATCCGGCCACGGACATCTCGATCCGCGTCGTCGCGGAGCACACCCGCGCCGCCACGTTCCTGATCGGGGACGGCATCGCGCCCTCGAACGAGTGGCGCGGCTACGTCCTGCGGCGGCTGATCCGGCGCGGGGCGCTGCACGCTCGGAAGCTGGGGCTGCGGCCCGGGGCCATGGCGACCGCCGCGGGCGACGTCATCAAGCTCATGGCGCCGCACCACCCCGAGCTGCGGAAGGCCCGAGACCGGGTCCTCGAGACGATCGGCGGCGAGGAGGAGAAGTTCGAGCGCACGCTGACGACCGGCCTGGACCTGCTGAACGGCGCGGTCTCGCGGGCGAGGGAGCAGGCCCGCGAGCAGATCGACGGCCCCACCGCCTTCCGCCTCTACGACACCTACGGGTTCCCCATCGAGATGACGCGGGAGATCGCCCACGCCGCGGGCCTCGCCGTGGACGACCGCGGCTTCAAGCACCTTCTCGAGGAGCAGCGGGAGCGCAGCCGCGCGACCGCGCGCTTCAGCCAGGACGCCATGCGCTTCGGCCAGTTCTACTCGGACCTGCGCGAGCGGGAGGGTCTGCGAACCAAGTTCGTCGGTTACGAGGCGCTCATCGCCGAGGATGCCCGCGTCCTGTCGCTCGCGGTCGGCGGCCAGCGCGTGGACGAGGCCGCCGAGGGCAGCGAGGTCGAGGTCGTGCTCGACCGCACTCCTTTCTATCCCGAGGGCGGCGGGCAGGTGGGGGACCGCGGCGATATCACCACGCCCGAGGCCCGCGTCATGGTGGCGGACACGCAGACGGCGGCGCCGGGCGTGGTGGTGATGGTCGGTACGGTCGTGGACGGGACGCTCCGGGCCGGCACTCTGGCTACCGCGCGTGTGGACGAGCAGGCCCGCCGGGACACGATGCGCAACCACACCGGGACGCACCTGCTCCACGCCGTCCTCCGCCGGGTCCTGGGCGACGAGGTGCGCCAGGGCGGATCGCTGGTCCACGCGCCGGGCCTGCGCTTCGACTTCACCTTCGGCCGGTCGGTCACGCAGGCCGAGCTCCGGCGGATCGAGGACGAGGTCAACGAGGCGATCATGCGCAACGACTCGGTGCAGGCCCGGGTCCTGCCGCTCCAGGAGGCGCTGGCCTCCGGCGCGCTCCACCTCTTCGACGAGAAGTACGGCGACGAGGTGCGGGTGGTGGAGGCCGGCCCCAGCCGCGAGCTGTGCGGCGGCACCCACTGCCACTGCACCGGGGACATCGGCCTCCTCCTGATAACGAAGGAGAGCTCCATCGGCGCCGGCTTGCGGCGCATCGAGGCGCTGACCGGCGAGGGCGCGCTGCGGGAGGTCCGCGCGATGCGCGAGCGGGCCGAGCGCATCTCTCACCTCCTGCGCGTACCGCCGGAGCGCATCGGTGACGCCGTGGAGCAGCTGGCCGAGCAGCGCGGCCGCCTCGACCGCGAGCTGGAGAGCGCGCGGCGCGCGGGACTGGACACCTCGGCGGCCAGCCTGGTCGCCGCCGCGGAGGCTCTCGACGGGATCAGGCTCGTCGTGGCGAACCTCGGCGAGGCCGATGCCGGCCAGCTCCGCGCGCTCTCGGACCGGGTGCGCGACCAGCTCGGATCGGGTGTGGTGGTGCTCGGGGCCGTCCGGGACGAGAAGCCGGCGTTCGCCGTCGCCGTCACGCGCGACCTCAACCCGGGGATGGACGCGGCGCAGATCGCGAAGCGCGTCTCGTCGATCGTGGGCGGGAGCGGCGGGGGCCAGCCTCACTCCGCGACCGGCGGGGGCAAGGACGCGAGCCGCCTCGGCGAGGCGCTCGACGCCGCGAGACAGATCGTGCACGAGCACTTCGACGGGGGCCGTGGCACAGGCTAGGTCCCGGGTCGAGCGTGGCCCCGCGGTCGCCGGCCTCGACCTCGCTGCGGAGCGTGTCCGTGCCGTCGTGGGCCACCGAGAGGAGACCATGCTGCGCGTCACCGGCCTGGCGCAGGCCCCGCTCCGCCCCGGCTGGATGACGGGCGGCTTGGTGGTGGACCGGGTAGCGGTCGGGGCGGCCATAGCGAGCGCGCTCTCCGTCGCCGAGGGCCGGGAGCGTGCGACGAAGGCCGTCGCGACGATCGACGGGGACGACGTCCGCACCTACCACGTGGCGATCACGTTCGAGCGCGAGGCGCTGGACACCCCGATGGCGCACGGCGAAGTGACGAGGGCCATCCAGGAGGCGCGCGCGGACGCGGAGCGTGCCGCGCGGGAGGCGGCCTCGAACGACCCGGCGCTGCGCGGGATCGCGACCGTGCAGCTGCGCGACGACGTGGCGGGGCTGGCCCTCGACGGCCGACCGCTGGCGTCACTCCTGGGGTTCCAGGGACGTTTCGTAGAGGTGCGCACCGACGTCTCGCTAGCCCCGCTCGTCCTGGCCAGCGCGGCCAGCGGCGCGCTCGACGCGGCCCGGAGGAAGGGCTCCGTGGCGTCGGGCGCCTACGCGCTCGGTCGGCTCCTCGCTGCCTCCGGACTGGCCGAGGGAGCGGTCCTACGTATGGGCGCCGACGTGACCGCGTTCGCGGTCGTCCGGAGCGGGCGCGTCGTGGCGACGCGCGCGTTCGGCCTGGGGCGCGACTCGTTCCTGGCGCGGCCCGGCCGGGGCGGGCGCGACGCGGAGACGTGGGCCCGCTGCGTCACGGCCCCACTGCCCTCCTTCGACGGGATGCTGCCAGGAGACTGGCACTTCGTGGGCGTGCCCGACGACCTGCTCGAGCTGCCCCGCGCGCTCGGCACGGCGCTGGCCGAGGAGCGCGGTGGCGGCGAGGTCGAGATAGCGCCGCTGCGGCCGGCCCTCGCCACGCGCGTGCTGTCGCAGGAGCCGCTTCAGGCCGACGACCTGGTCGCGGTCGGCGGAGTCGCCCTCGCGGCGGGCCTCTCCTGATGTCGCGCACGATCGTCGATCTCGACGCGCGGGCGACGGTACTGGAAGCGGCCGAGAAGGTCGCGAACGCGACCGCCACCGGCGACATCGCGCTCGTCGTCGCGCCCGGCGCACCGCTCCTCCGGAGCTCGGTGTTCCTCGACGTGCTGCGCGGGCTGACCGGGCCGCGGCGCCTCTCGCTCGTGACGACCGACGCGCGCGCTCGGTCCGTCGCGTCGTCCGCCCACGTGCCGGCCTACGCGAGCCTCGCCGCGCTCGAGCGCCACGAGCTCGACCCCACGGAGCGGCTGACGCCGGCGCGCCGCGCCGCGATCGCGAGCGTGCGCTCCGGCGAGCCGCGCGAGGTCACGACCGGAAAGGTCCTCGCCGCGCTCGGCAGCGTCGCCGCCGCGGCAATGGTCCTGCTCGCGGTGGTGCTGCCGGAGGCCACGGTGCGCGTCGCCGCGACCGTGCAGCCGGTGGGCCCGGTGGAGCTGGAGGTGCGCGCCGGCGGTGGCGGCGAGATCGCCGTGGAGCGCCTGACCGCGCAGTTCACCGTGCGCATCCCGATCGTCGCGACCGGCGAGCGCATCACCGAGACGCGCGGGAAGGGAAGCGTGCAGCTCCAGAACAAGACCACCAGCAGCGTCGCCATACCGCGGGGAAGCATCTTCTCGACCGCGGACGGCGTGCAGTTCCTCTCGACGGAGGACCGGACGCTCCCGCGCAGCGTGATCGTTCCGGGGATCAACGTGACCCTGAACATCGGACGGGTCGATGTCCCCGTCGAGGCCGCGGTCGCCGGCGATCCCGGCAACGTGGCGGCCGGCACGATCGTGAACGGGCCGCAGCCGGACCGCTACACCGTGTCGAACGACCGCGCGACGAGCGGCGGGGAGATCGTGCGCGCGCCCGTGATGCGCGCGGAGGACTACGACGCGGCGGTCGCCAAGGTGCCAGAAGCGCTGCAGGCCGAGGGCGACCGCTTCCTCCAGGAGCGGATCGCGACGCCGCCGCTGCGGGAGGGCAGGCCGCTCCAGGTGGTCCAGCAGGTGCTGGTCGCGCAGGAGTCGCTCGGACCGGCGCGAGTGGACGTCGTCGGCAGGGAGGAGGCCGGCATCGAGATGACGGTCACCGGCACGGCCACCGTGTACGCGGTGTCAGGCGAGGACTTTCGGCGCGAGGTGCTGGAGGCGCTGGAGGCGGACCAAGTCCCCCCAGGCCGGGACATCGCAGACGGCTCCGAGCTCATCGAGGTGCTGAGCGTGACCGCGACGCCGGACGGCGTCACCTGGCGCGTCCTCGTGAGCGCCGCGCACCAGAACCGCGCCAGCTCGGCCGCCGTCAGCCGGCTCCTGGCCGGGCGTCCGGCGGGCGAGGCCCAGGCGATCCTGGCCGCGCAGGACCTGCGCCTCGAGGGTCTCGAGCGCGCTCCGTCCTGGTGGCCGTTCATGCCGCTCCTCGACGGCCGCATCGAGGTGCGCATCGAGGGAACGCCCGTGACGCAGGGCCGTTGACCGGCCGGTATCTTGCGCTCGACGTCGGCGATCGCCGGATCGGTCTGGCGGTGGGTGACCGGGGCGGCGGCATCGCGCGGCCGCTTCGCACGCTCAAGCGGCGCAGCGTCGTCGCGGACGTCGAAGCGATCCGCGAGGTCGCGCGCAAGGAGGAGGTCTCGGCCCTGCTCATCGGACTTCCACTGACCCTGCGCGGCGAGGAAGGCCACCAGGCGGCGCGCGTCCGCCGGTTCGCCGAGGCCTGCGCCGTCCTGGGCCTGCCCGTGGAGCTGTACGACGAGCGCTTCACCTCCGCCGAGGCGGTGCACCAGGGCGCCGGCGACGTGGACGCCGGCGCGGCCGCCGTCCTCCTCGAGGACTTCTTGCGCCGGCGGGACTGATGGACCGTTACGGCGCGCCCCCTCCGCGCAGGCGCCCGCCTCCGAGGCAGCGGACCATGGCCGGGCCGCTCGTCTTCGTCTTGGTCGTGCTGGGCCTCGCGGTCGTCGCGATCGGGCAGGGCCAGGCCATCGTGGGCGACGTGGTCGTCGGCATGGTCGAGGAGCGGGACACGCTGCTGCGGCAGGGCCCCATCCGCTCGATCGTCGCCGCGCGGGTGGGTCCCGGAACGGACCTGGCCGCGGACCCGACCGGCGACAGCCGCGACTTCGTGGTCGCCGACGGCGAGACCGCCGGGCAGATCGCCCGCCGGCTCGAGGAGGAGCGGCTGGTCCGCTCCGCCCTCGCCTTCCTGGTGGTCGTGTACGAGGACGGCGTGGAGAGCGACCTGCACTCCGGCCCGCACCGGCTCTCGCCGGCGATGACGCCGCGCGAGATCTCGGCCGCCCTCTCGGAGGACGTGCAGGAGGAGCAGACGACGCTGCGCCTCATCGAAGGCTGGCGCCTCACCGAGGTCGCGGCCGAGGTCGAGAAGGCCTTCCCGCACATCACCGCCAAGGCGTTCGAGGAGGCCGCGGTCGTGGGTGACCGCACGTCGCCTATCGTGTTGGGCCTCGATCCGGCGACGAGCCTCGAGGGTTACCTCTTCCCGGACACCTACTTCTTCCTGCCCGACGCCACGGCGGAACAGATCATCGACCGGCTGGTGGCGACGTTCGACGAGCGCGCCGGCCAGACCCTCCTCGCGGCGGCGCAGGCGCGGGGCACGACGCCGTACGACCTCGTGAAGCTGGCGTCGCTGGTGGAGCGCGAGGCGCGCGCCCGCGACGAGAGCGCGACCATCGCCGGCGTCTACGCCAACCGCCTGGCGATCGAGATGAAGCTCGATGCCGATCCCACCATCCAGTACGCGCTCGGCGAGTGGCGTCCGCTGCTCCTCGAGGACCTCCAGATCGACTCGCCGTACAACACCTACCTCGTCGCGGGGCTGCCGCCCACGCCGATCTGCAACCCGGGCCTCGCGGCCCTCCAGGGGGCGGCCGAGCCGGAGGAGCACGAGTTCTTCTTCTTCGTGGCCGACGAGAGCACCGGCCGCCACCTCTTCGCGACGACGCTCGAGGAGCACGAGGCCAATCGCGTGAGGGTGGGAAACAGATAAAGGTCATCCTCATCGGCGACCCCGTCGCCCACTCGCTCTCCCCGGCGATGCAGAACGCGGCCTTCGCCGCGCTCGGTCTCCCTCATCGCTACGAGCTCCTGCGCGTCGCGGCCGCGGACCTCGCGGGCGCCGTTCGGCGCCTCCGTGAGGACGGCGTGCTGGGCGCGAACGTGACCATCCCGCACAAGGAGCAGGTCGGAGCGCACCTCGACGGTGTGGAGGAGACGGCCCGCCGGATCGGCGCGGTCAACACGGTCTTCAAGCGGGACGGAGCGCTCTGGGGCGACAACACGGACGCGGGCGGCTTCGCCGACGCGCTCGCGGAGGCCGGGGTGGACGTCTCCGGCCGGCGGGTGCTGGTCCTGGGGGCCGGCGGCGCCGCGAAGGCCTGCATCGACCGGCTCGTCGCCGCCGGGGCGGCCAGCGTGTCTGTCGCGAGCCGGACCCAAGACCCGGAGCGCTTCCAGCGGATCGTCCACGCCGCGACGCCCGTCGCGGCGCCCGGCGCGGCCCTGGAGCCCGTGGGCTGGCCCGTCCGGGACCTGTCGGGCTACCAGATCCTCGTCAACGCCACGTCGCTGGGGATGCACCGCGAGGGCGTCCTCGAGGGGCTGGAGCTGCCCGGATCCCTGGCCGTGGCCGACGTGGTCGCCACCGCGGACGAGACCCCGCTCGTGACTCGCGCCCGTGCGGCAGGATGCGTTGTCGTGGACGGCCTGCTGATGCTGCTGCACCAGGGAAGGCGAGCCTTCCGGCTCTGGACGGGCCTGGACGCGCCAGGAAACGTCATGCGCGCCGCGCTTCCGCGGGCCGTCTAGGTGCGCGTCCTCACCTCGGGCGAGTCCCACGGGCCGCGGATCGCCGCGGTGTTGGACGGCGTGCCCGCGGGCCTCGCGCTCTCGCCGGAGGCCATCGACGTGGACCTGCGGCGGCGCCAGCTCGGGTACGGCCGGGGCGCGCGGCAGCGCATCGAGCGGGACCGGGTGCGGATCGTCGGCGGCGTGCGGCAAGGGCGGACCACCGGCGGGCCCGTGGCGCTCGAGATCGACAACCGTGACGCCCCCAACTGGGAGCGCGTGATGAGCGTGGAGCCCGTCGTCGATCCGCCCGCCGCCGTGACGCGGCTGCGCCCGGGACACGCGGACCTCGCCGGCGCGCTCAAGTTCGGGCACGCCGACGTGCGCGACGTCATCGAGCGCTCCAGCGCGCGCGAGACCGCGGCGCGCGTCGCGGCGGGCGGCGTCGCCAAGGCGGTGCTGGCGCTTGTGGGCATGCGCGTGCGGAGCGAGGTCGTCTCCATCGGCGGCGTCGAGGCGGAGCCCACCTGGGACGAGGCAGCGGTCGAAGCGAGCGAGGTCCGCTGCGGCGACGCGACCGCCGCTGCGGCGATGGTCGCGGCCATAACGGCCGCCCGCGACGCGGGCGACACCCTCGGCGGGATCGTCGCGGTCCGGGCGAGCGGAGTGGTCACGGGTCTCGGCTCTTACGCCCAGTGGGACCGCCGGCTCGACGGCCGGATCGCGCAGGCCCTCTGCTCGATCCAGTCCGCCAAGGGCGTGGAGTTCGGCGACGCCTTCACCGCGGCGCGAGAGCTGGGCAGCCGGGTGCACGACCCCATCGAGGTGCGCGAGGGACGGTTCGCACGGCCGCGCAACCGCGCCGGCGGTCTCGAGGGCGGCGTCACCAACGGCGAGGACGTGATGTGCCGCGTGGCCTTCAAGCCCATCTCGACCCTGATGAAGCCGCTCGCGTCGGTGGACCTCGCCACGGGCGAGCCCGCGCCCGCCCACGTCGAGCGCAGCGACGTCTGCGTGATCCCCGCGGCGGGGGTGGTGGCGGAGGCGATGCTGGCGCTGGTGCTGGCGGACGCGCTCCTCGACAAGTTCGGCGGCGACGACGCCGAGAGCCTGGTCGCCGCGGTGGAGCGCTATCGACAGCGGCTCCGGCCGCTCGGGTCCCGGGCGGGCGACGCGGGCGCCGATCCCAGCGAGATGCCGTGAGGCTGTTCCTGGCCGGTCCGCCCGGTATCGGGAAGACCGTGGTCGGGCGGGAGCTGGCGCGCGTCCTGGGCGCGTCCTTCCTGGACATGGACGACCGCATCGAGCGGCTCACGCGCCGGCCTAACGCGCGCGTGATCGTGGAGGACGGCATCGAGCGCTTCCGGGAGCTCGAGGAGCAGGTCTTGCAGACCCTGGCGCCGTCCCCGGCGTGGCAGGTCGTCTCCACCGGAGGCGGCGCGGTCATCCGGCCGGCGAACCGCGCGCGCATGCGCTCGCTGGGGGTGATCGTGGCCCTGCGCGGGTCGCTTGCCACGGTCGCCCGGGGCCTCGAGCGGACGATGACGAAGCGGGGCCACCTGGTCGCGGAGGGCATCGCGCCGCGCGACCACGCCGCGCGCGTCCTGCGCGAGCGGCGGAGCGCCTACCGCGACGCCGACGTCACCTTCGACGTGGACGGCGCGACCCCCGAGGAGACGGCCCGCGCCATCGCCGCCTGGATCGTGAGCGCGCGCGGCATCCGCATCGACGTCGCCGCGTCGCGGCCCTACCCGGTGCTGGTCCGAGCCGGGCTTCTCGAGCACGCCGGCCAGCATTTGGCCGACCTGGGATGGGCCGGGCGGGTCGCGCTGGTCCACGACGCGACGGCGGCGAGGCTCCACGCCGGGCCGGTCCGCGCCTCGCTCGTGGCCGCGGGGATGGAGCCGGTCGCCATCCGGGTGCCCCAGGGCGAGCGCGCCAAGACGCCGAGGGCCCTCGCGCGCCTCTGGCG
>JBOGTE010000078.1:0-9781 GCA_050692015.1 Candidatus Limnocylindria bacterium | reverse complement strand
GTGACCCACATCCCCGCCGCATTGGCCTGGTACGTCCCTTAGCCTCCTTCGCCGTGACCGTGCAGCCCAGACCTTCGCTTCGCCACCCCGTCCCTGGCGTGAATATGGGCGGCTCGGCTGGTCGCTCGAGCCGGACCGACATCAGCCACACCTTGGCCTTTCCACCGCCGCCAGAGACGTGCACGTGCGGCGGCTCAGGCGGTCGGACGACCGGAAGAAGAAGCGAAGACCTGCCTCCCGATGGAGCGTGGGCAACACGCGCACGATCGGCATCGGCTTTCATGGCGAGGACACGGAGAAGCCGGCTTGCGCCGGCATCTCCGTATCTGTGTCCGTGACGCGTGGATCAGCGCACGAGGATCTCGAGGAAGATGCCCTCGTCCTCCAGCCAGCGGAGGCCCTCGGCGACGGGGCGGACGTTGATGCGATGTGTGCCGGCCTCGGCTGGCGCCTTGACCTTGAAGCTGAAGGTGCCGACCGCGCCGGGGGCGACGCTGGCCTCTTCGTGCGTCGCCAGGCGGGTGTCGTAGAGCGGTGCGACCACCAGGCCGCTGTCGATGGCGATCATGTTGCCGGGCGGCGCGTTGGTGGCCAGGACGAGCGGTGCGGTCCGGCCCGCGGTCCACGTGGTCGTGCCGGTGTTGCGCAGGAGGACGCTCACCTCGGCGACCTGCCCGGCGCACAGGGACGGTGCCGCGGACTGGCCGGCCCACTGCGAGTGGTGGCCGCTGGCGGCGGTCCAGTCGCGGGCGACGAGGGCCGCCTCGGCGGTGACGGGTGGTGCGAGTCCGAAGGTGCCGGTCCCGGCGACGCCGACCTCGACCGTCGTCGCTTCCTGGGTGGTCACGTTGTCGGTCGCGATCGCGGCGAGGCAGCTCGTGGCGGTCGCGGAGGTGACCTCGACCGGTGCGACCTCACGTGCTGACGTGCCCTCCGGAAGCGTGAGGGTCAGGGTGGCTGCGGGGGCGAAGGTGACGGCGGTCCCGTCGCTCGTCGCGACCTCGACGACCGAACCGACGCCGGAGGGCGCGGTGGCCGCGGCGGGGGCCTCGAGCGTGCCGGCGAAGGCCTCGCCGGATGCGTCGGTGACCGCGGTGGATGCGAACGAGATCGAGGCCGAGTCGCCGTTGAGCGTGGTCGGGAAGTCGATGACGCCATCGCTCGGGAGTCGAACGGGGAGCGCGACGCTGATGGACGGCGCGCTGGAGATCCTGGCCAGGTCGAGCTCGGTGGCCAGGCCGTAGGTGCCGAGGCCCGTGATCTGGGCCTGCACGCCGCGGCCGGTCATCGTGCCGGCGAGGTCGGTGATAGATCCGTCGGGCGCGATGCGCACGACGCGCGAGTCCGCCGCCTCGGCGCTGGTGTCGACGATGGTGATGGTGACGGGCGGGTCGAAGACGACCTCGTCGTCGCCCAGCGCTTGCGCCGAGCGGGCGCTCGCCTTGAGGGTGGCCGCGCTGGCCGTCGCGCTGAGGCTGTCGGCCTCGGCGCTCCCGCCGCTGGCGGTGATGGAGACGGCGCTGCGCAGGCCGGCGGGGCGTCCTTGGACGCGCGTCGCCGGCTCGATGGTGCCGGTGAACAGCTCGCCGCCCACCGTGACCATCGTGCCCTGCGGCATGACCAGCGTCGCACCGGTGCCCTGGAGGGTGACCTGGCGCGTGACCTCGCCGGTGCTCGGGAGCGCGACCGGCAGCCGCGTGCTCGCCGGCGTCGTGCTACCTGAGCTCAGGTCGAACTGCGTCGGCTCCGTGACCGACGAGGACGACCCGGGAGCAAGCGAGATCGTCGGGCTCGAGTAGGTGATCGTGTTGCTCTTGATCAGCCAACCTGCGGGGAAGCCACTGCGGGACGCCACGAACTCCGGCACCTGGAGGGTCACGGCAGACCCATCCGCCGTGGCGCCGATGCTGGGTGGACTGTTCTGATCGAACGTCATGGCCCACAGGTCCGTGAAGAGTGGTTCGGGGAGGAGCACGTTGAAGAAGCCTGTGTTGACCGCGCCCGCGAACGTGAAGTGCGGCGCGGAGAGATCGAACTCCACCGCTTGGGTGAACGGGTTGAAGTCCGGGAACATGAATTCCTGCGCGTCGGTCGCGACGAATCCGCCGGTATACGCCGTCTCGAAGTCCTGGATCATTGCGATCTCACCCGCTGTGAATCCAACGTCCTCGAGCTCCGTCACGTCGGATGGTCCGGCCGCAGCCAGGCTGAGCATCGCGGCGAAGTCGGCGTCCGCCTGCTCGCAGATGCCGCCGAGGTCGTAGTCCTGGCCCGGGGTGCGACCATCCTCAGGTTCAGGGTTGTTGCAGGAGTCGCTCGGGTCCTCTGGCCCGAACGCGAACGAGGACGCCTCCGGCGTAGCGACGATCGTCAGCTCCTTGGTCGCATCGTCCCAGAGCCACGTGTCGATGACACCTGTCCCGATCAGGACGATCGGACTGAACGAGTCGCTCGTCCGGATGACGAGCTCGAACTCCGTATCGCTGAAGTCTGCCCCCAGATCCTGGTCATCGTTGTTATCAGCGTCGATGACTTGGATCTGCAGAACGTCAAAGAAGAGGAAGACATCGAGATCCAGGCCGCTGCCGTTGTCCGGATCCTCGAAGTTAACGCCGACCTTAAGCGAGACGAGGCAGTCGGTATCTGCACCGTTAGTGCATTGCGTGAAGTGGGCACCGTGGAAGGCTTCGGCTGGAGTCGCTGGGGCGATCAGTAGCGCGACGACGAAGAGCGGCACGAGCAGTCGCGTGACGAATAGACGGATCGACATTCCTTCCTCCTTCGGCCGCTCAAAGCGGCCCCTTCCCGGGAGCGGTCGGTCGGGCGGCTGGCGACCGCTCGAGGATCCGCGCCAGCTCGGCGAGGTCGATCAAGTCGGTGCGGTCTCCCGTCTGCACCGAGCTCACCGTCCCGCCCCTCGCCCCGTCGTCGCTGCGCTCGAGGCGGCTGAGGAAGGATCCCGCCGGCTGCCGGGTCATGGGAGCAAGGCTGGCCGGCGGGCGTGAGCGAGGCGTGGATCCGGCGTCGATCAGGCGTGCACGCCGGAGATCGTCGCGATCTCGTCGAGCAGGCGCGTCTGCCCGCGCCCTCAGACCAGGCTCTCTTGCCTGCTCCCCGTATGGCGCGCTACATCAGCGCGCCCGGATATGCGGCTCGGCGTCCAGATCGGTCAGGGTCGAGGTCTCCAGCGACACGATGATCTGCGCGCCGACGGTCGAGTCGTAGAAATCCCGCCATGACGAGGGGCCGGTGCCGATCACGCGGAAGAGGGGATCGCCCTCCGCCACGCGACTGGCCTGGACCACGATCTGGGTGTCCGTCGTGAGCGCGCCGGGCCGGAACTTCATGATCCGGTCACCGGTGTGGAGGATCACGTAGGGATACGAGGGGATGCCCGCGACGTCGGTGCCGCTCCGGATCTCGCCGTCGATGAGCTGGTAGACGATCAGCTCCACGCGCGCGTCGAAGGGGGCGATGAAGACGGCGCCGACGGGAGCGACGACGCCCGTGTACGACTTGCCGCTGAGGGTGTACGGCTGCATCCCTATCGGCCGGAGCGTGGGCGTGGGCGAGGCCGGCGGGGGCAGAGTCGCGAAGCTGGGCGTCGGATCGGGCGGCGCGGTGGGCGCTGGTGTCGCCGTCGGCGAGCGCAGCGTCGAGGCGATGAGGCTGGCGTCGGGCGGCGCGATGGTCCGCCCGGGCACCCCCGGCGGCTGGCTGGCCACGCTCGTCGCAATCCCGGCGACCGCCGCCGTCAGTACCGCGACGACCAGGACGACCTGCAGGACGATCTGGGCGCGCTCGCCCATCACAGCCTGCCCAGGGCGCGGTCGCGCGCCACCTGCGCCAGCTGAACGCCGTAGTTGAGCATCTCGCGCGTCCCGAACTTCGAGGCGCCGCGCTCGCGGTCGCGGAACGTATACGGGACCTCGACCACCCGCTGGTGGCGCCCGCGGGCGATGACCTCGAATCCGATCTTGAAGCCGATGGGGTTGAGCCGAACGCCCTCTATCACCGGACGCCGCACCGCGAAGAAGCCGCTGGTGGCGTCACGGACCGGGACGAGCACGTTGCCCATCAGGCACGCGACGCGCGAGACGATGCGCCTCCGGAGCGGCCAGTCGATGGTGCCGCCTCCGCGCACGTAGCGGCTACCGACAGCCATGTCCGCGCCTTCGTCGATGGCGCGGACGAGCGCGGGGACGAGCTCGGGCGGGTGGGACAGGTCCGAATCCATCACCACTAGGGTGTCACCCCGGGCCGCCGCGAATCCGTCCACGACCGCGGAGGCCAGGCCCAGCTTCCCGGGGCGGCGCACCACGCGCACCGGCAGGTCCGGCGCGAGCGCCGCGGCCAGGTCGGCGGTGCCGTCGGGCGAGCCGTCGTCCACGACGACCAGCTCCCACTCGCGCCCCCCTAGCGCAGCGAACAGCCGCCGCGCCAGCACGGGGAGCGTCTCGGCCTCGTTGTAGGTCGGCACCACGACCGAGATGAGCGGCATCGAGCGATAGTACGGATCGATGCGTGTCATCTTCGACGCGCGGCACCTGCAGACGGTCAGCCGCACCCGCGGGATCGGGCGCTACTCCCGCGGGCTGCTCACCGCCTTCGCGCGCCACGCGCCCGCGGACGTGAGCTGGACGCTGCTGCGCCTCGCGAACTTCGCGCCGGCCGAGCCGCAACCGCTGCCTCCGCACGGCGAGACCCGGGTGCTGCGCCCGCGCCGGCCGGAGCTGGCCATGCTCGCGCTCGACGCGACGATGCTCACGGCGGAGCTGCTCCGCTACGGGAGCGGGTCGGTGTACCACTCGGTGCAGCTGGGCCTTCCCGCGCTGCGCCGCGCGCGCGCCGTCGTGACCGTCCACGACCTCGCGCCCCTGCACTGGCCCGGGCACTACCTGCGCTGGCCGCACGTCCGCGTCGGCCACATGTGGCAGTACGCCCTGGCGCAGCGCGCCGACGCGGTCATCGTTCCGTCGCAAGCGACGGCACGCGACGTCATGGAGCGCCTGCGCATCCCCGCGCCACGGATCCGCGTGATACCCGAGGCGGTGGACGACGGCTTCGCGCCCCCGCCGCGCGACGAGGGAAGGCGTGTAGCGCGCGAGACCTTAGGCGTACCGGAGCGCTACGTCCTCTACGTGGGGCAGTTCGACCCGCGCAAGAACATGGAGGGGCTCCTGGGCGCCTTCGCGCGCGCCGCCGAGGGCGACCGCGACCTGCGCCTCGTGATAGCCGGCGACCTCGGGAAGCTGCGCTCGCATCTCGACACGGCTCTCCGGCGCACCCGCGCACCGGTGGAGCGCGTGGTCGTGACCGGCTTCGTGAGCGACGCGACGCTGGCCGCGCTCTACTCCGGCGCCGAGTGCCTGGTCCACGCCGCACTGCTCGAGGGCTTCGGGCTCACCCCGCTCGAGGCGCTCGCCGCGGGTACGCCGGTCGTCGGATACCGCACCGGCGCGGTGGAGGAGGTCGTGGGTGACGCCGGGCTGCTGGTGGACCCCGGGGATCCGGGGGCGCTCGGCGAGGCGCTCGCGTCGCTGCTCGGGAGCGACACGCTCGCGGCCGACCTGCGGGACCGCGCCGCGAGCCGCGCCGCGCTCTTCTCCTGGGACCGCGCCGCGGACGAGACGCTCGCCGTCTACCGAAGCGTCGCGTAGCTCTCGATCTCTTCTTAGGCGGGCTCGAACATCGCTCGACCTACACTTGTGTCTCCCGTGGCAAAACGTGTCCCACTCCCGCGCCTGACCAACCGGCAGCGCATGTCGCGCTGGCAGCGCGAGCGGCGGCAGCAGGCCGTCATCGTCACGGTCTTCACGGCGGTGCTGCTCTCGTCCATCGGCCTGGTCGCCTGGGCGGCGTCGCAGCGGTACTACAGCGAGAACCTCGCCCCCGCAGTCAGCCTGGACGGCCGCATCATCCCGATGCGCGACTTCCAGCGGCAGCTGGACTTCGAGATGGTCCGCTTCTACCAGGACTTCGGCGTCCCGCCCGGATTCGAGGACGACCCCGAGCTGCTGTCGCAGAGGAACTCCCGCGAGCCCGTCGCGATGGAGCGCCTCATCGAGCAGCGCATCCTCGACGCCGAGGCAAAGGAGGCGGGCTACGAGCCCTCCGCGGACGAGCTCGACGTCCAGTACGCCGCGCAGTTCGGCGAGTACCGGGTCCGGCACATCCTCATCGAGGTCCCCGCGGACGCCGCGGACGCCGAGCTGGCGGAGCTCAACGCGGCCGCGAAGGCGCGTTTCGTCCTCAACGAGCTGCGGACCGCGCCCATGGACCAGGAGCTCTGGAACGATATGGCCGCCGCGCACTCGAACGACCCGGGCTCGCAGTTCTCGGGTGGCGAGCTCGGCTTCGCCTCGAGCGGCCAGTACGTGGCCGAGTTCGAGGACGCCATCCGCACGCTCGAGGTCGGTGAGCTGAGCGAGCTCGTCCGGACGCAGTTCGGCTGGCACATCATCCAGGTGCAGGAGCGGCGCGCGCCCGAGGAGAACGAGCTGGTGCAGCGCTACCTGATCTCCGGCTTCAGCGAGGCGGACCTCCGGGAGCAGGCCCGTTACGGCGCGCTGCGGCGCGAGTTCGAGCGGCGCGCGCGCGCCGACGCGGTCACGTCTCCCACGGAGCAGGCCCACGTGGCCTGGATCCTGGTGAACATCCCGCTGCCCACGGCCGACGGCTTCAACGCCTTCACCGAGGCGCTGCAGAAGCAGACCGACGTCCGTGACGCGCTCGAGGCGGGTACGGACTTCGCCAAGATCGCGACGCAGTACTCCGACGACGCGGCGACGAAGGAGTCGGGCGGCGACCTGGGATGGGTGGCGCGCGGCATGACCGTCGATCCCGCGGCCGAGGAGCGGATCTTCTCCACGCCGGTGGGCGATACCGCCGAGCCGGTGACGCTCGGGACGACTCAGTGGGCCGTCTACAGGGTGCTCGAGAAGGAGGCCTCGCGCGAGCTCGACGCCGACCAGGAGAGGGAGATCCGGAACAAGGCGTACTCGTACTGGCTCGAGCGCCAGAAGCTGGACCACGGCGTAGACAAGCACATCCTTGACTTCTAGCGCCGGCGACGACCGCATGGCGCGCATGGGCGCCGCCGTGGCCGAGCTCGCGCGGATCGCGGACCGGCTGCGCGCTCCCGACGGCTGCCCCTGGGACCGCGAGCAGACCCACGCGTCGCTGCGCCCCAACCTGCTCGAGGAGGCCTACGAGGCCCTGGAGGCGATCGACGGCGGCGAGCCGGCCGCGCTCCAGGACGAGCTGGGCGACCTGCTCTTCCAGGTCGTCATCCACGCGCAGCTGGCGCGCGAGGAGGGCCAGTTCGACCTGGGCGACGTGGCTCGCCGCATCACGGAGAAGCTGGTCCGGCGCCATCCACACGTCTTCGAGGGCAAGGCCATCGAGGGCGACGTCCTCGAGCAGTGGGAGAGGATCAAGCGCGACGAGCAGGGGTCCGCAAAACAGGGAGGCATCCTCGATGGCATCCCCGTGTCGCTCCCGAGCCTGTTCCGGGCGGAGCGGCTGCAGGAGCGCGTCGAGCGGGTCGGCGTGGAGGTCCCGGCGATCGACCTGCCCATCGACATCGACGACGAGCGCTTCCTGGGCGACCTGCTGTTCGACATCGTGGCCGCCTCGCGCGGCCTGGGGTTCGACGCCGAGACGGCGCTGCGCGAGGCCAACGAGCGCTTCGCGGCGCACGTGGCGCGCATGGAGGAGAGCGCGCGCCGGGAGTCGCGCGAGCTCGAGTCCTACGATGCCGACGGCATCCGCGCGCTGTGGGAGGCGACGGCATGAACGGGCGAGACAGGCTCTGGCCATAGCCGCTGGGAAGTTCGCGCGGCCCGATGGCCGCGCGGCGACGGCGCTCCGCCCGGTGAGCATCGAGGTGGGCGTCTCGAAGTTCGCCGAGGGCTCCTGCCGGATCTCGTTCGGCGACACGCAGGTCCTCTGCCTCGCGACCGTCGAGGACCGCGTCCCGCGTCACCTGGACGGCAAGGGGACGGGCTGGGTGACGGCGGAGTACGCGATGCTGCCTCGCTCGACGCCCGAGCGGAGCGCGCGCGAGAGCCTCACCGGCCGCCCGGGCGGGCGCACCTTCGAGATCCAGCGCCTCGTCGGGCGCGCGCTCCGGGCGGCGGTGGATCTCAAGGCCCTCGGACCGCGGAGCGTGATCATCGACTGCGACGTCACGCAGGCGGACGGCGGGACACGGACCGCCGCCGTGACCGGCGGTTGGGTCGCCATGGCGCACGCCATGCGCGCCTTCACCGGCACGCCCATCCGGCGCCACGTCGCCGCCATATCGGCCGGGTTCGTCCAGGGCGAGCTGATGCTCGACCTGGCCTACGCCGAGGACTCCATCGCGGACGCCGATGTGAACGTGATCGCGACGGACGCGGGCGAGCTCATCGAGGTGCAGGGAACGGCGGAGCAGCGCCCGTTCTCCCGCGCGGATTTCGACAAGATCCTGGAGCTGTCCATGCGCGGCATCGCCGAGCTGGTCCAGAAGCAGCGCGAGGCCGTCGCGGGCTTCTAGCTCTTTAGTCCTACTCGACCGCGGAGCTTGTGCGTCCGAGCCCAACCAACGGGGTGAGTCACCATTCACGGATGCGGTTGTTGATCGGAAGTACGAACGCGGGGAAGATCGCGGAGTATCGGCAGATGCTGGCAGGGCTCGAGGCTGTGCTCGTGTCGCCCGATCAACTCCATCCGGTGCCGCCGGAGCCCGAGGAGCACGCCGAGACGTACGCGGAGAACGCGGTCGCGAAGGCCGAGGCCTACGCCGCCGCGACCGGGCTCGCGACCGTCGCCGACGACTCGGGGCTCGAAGTGGACGCCCTGGGCGGGGCGCCGGGGGTGCGGAGCCGGCGCTACTTCGGCGAGCACACGCCCGCCGAGGTGCGCAACCAGAAGCTCCTCGCCCTGCTCGAAGAGGCTCCCCAGCGCACGGCGCGCTTTGTCTGCGTGGTCGCGCTCGCGTATCCGGGCGGGCCCACCGAGACCTTCGAAGGGGTAGTGCGGGGCGAGATCGCGGCGGTTCCGCGCTATGGGCAGGAGGGCTGGGGTTTCGGCTACGACCCGGTGTTCGTCGTCGGCGGAGACGGCCGCACGATGGCGGAGCTGTCACCGGACGAGAAGCACGCCGTCTCGCATCGCGGTCTCGCCGTCGCCAAGCTGCGCGCGCACCTGTCAGCCGAGCCGCGCTGAGCCATCGCGTGGGGTAGAGGCCTTGACGCTATCATGATGTCATGCGTCGGATCATGGTCCAGGCGGACGAGGACCTCCTACGTCGCGCGCGTCGTGCGGCAGCGCGCAGGGGGGTGTCGATAGCGCAGCTCGTGCGTGACGCGCTCGAGCGCGAGCTCGGCGGCGACGTCCAGCCGCCACCCCTGTCGACGGGCATGTTCCGGTCGGCCACAGGTGACCTGTCGGAGCGTGCGAGCCGCGACGAGTACGAGCCGGACCCGCCTGTCTCCGACTGGCCGGAGCGGTGACCCTCGTGCTCGATGCGGGTCCCGTCCTCGCGGATATGGACGCGGCTGACGCGCATCACGACGTCTGCTCAGCGCTGATCCGTGCGACGCGGGAGCGGCGGGTCATCCCTGCGCCGGTCCTGCCGGAGATCGATCACCTCGCCCGAAGGCAGCTCGGCCCCGACTCGATGCTTGCACTCCTTCGGGACGTACGGCGCGGTAGTTACGAGGTGGAGGATCTCCTGCCGACGGACTACGAGCGTGTCGAGGAGCTCCTGAGGACCTACCGCGACCTCGGCGTCGGC
>JBOGTE010000077.1:0-9882 GCA_050692015.1 Candidatus Limnocylindria bacterium | reverse complement strand
CTAACTAACTGCTCAGCGATTCTGTGCACCGAGGGGAGCGGGAAGGACGGTGGACAGCGCTACTGGGGCCACTGGCAACGCGCATCCCACGTACTTGGACACATGGCCTCGTTGATCGGACGAGGCGAACGGCCGGGTCACGGACTGCCTCCACTCGGGTCGAGGACTAGTGCCGTTCCAAGTGGACTGCGTGAGGTATGCTGAGCCGGGACGGGGAGCCCGGGGAGGGCCGGAGGAAGACCATGGCCCGTCCAGCAAGCGTCCCCCTGCGACCCCCGACCCGCCGGGAGCGCCCGGCGCTCGCCGCGAAGCTCCGCCAGGCCTCGCTTCCCGCGCGCCTGCACCGCCGGTACCGCCTGATCGCCGAGGTGCGCGAGGGGCGCTCGGTGCCCCAGGCGGCGAGCCGCGCGGGGCTGCACCCGCAGTGCGGCGACGCCGCGTTCGAGACCGAACTGAGGCGCAGCATCCGCATGCTCGCGGAACGCACCCCGGCTCCCGACGTGCAGCTTCGGGCGGCTGTCCCGGCGATAGGAGCACGTGTCCTCGTGGTCGAAGACGACACCGCGACGCGGCAGGTGGTCGCGGAGGCGCTCAGCGACGAGGGCTTCACCGTGATTCCGGCCCATGATGGCTCGCACGCCCTGCGGCTGGCGGCTGCGAGCCACCCCCACGTGATCCTGCTGGATCTCGGTCTCCCGGTGCTCGACGGTCCCGCCTTCGCCGCGCGCTGGCGGCAACGGCCCGACTCTGCGGGTGTGCCGATCGTCGTGATCAGCGGGCGTCCCGACGGGCGGGAGGCCGCGAAGGCGATGGCCGCCCTCGCGTTCTTCGGCAAGCCCCTCGATCTTCCGACCCTATCGAGCACGGTGAGATCGCTCGCGCATGAGGGTCCGCATCCCAGGGTCGCCTGACGCGGCGCGCTCTCCTGTTTGGGTAGCGCCTTACCCCGAAGAAGAAGGAGACGCGTTTCCTGTAGATCCGGGCCCGGTCCGCAAAGAGGAACGAACCAGAAAGGGACGGGGACGTTAGAGGGCTCAGAGTGGTGACCGCAGAGTCATGAGCGAGCGCGGTGAGATCGAGGACATCATCGAGGAGCCCGCCTCTACACGATCCCAGCCCGATCGGGCCTTGAGAGGTCGCCGCGTCAATGGACCGATCGGTGCCCTGATCCCCGCTGGCGTCACGCTCCTCCTCGTCGTTGTGGCAGCCGCCGCAGGCATCCGGTCCGCCCCACAGGAGCAGCAACCACCGGCAAGCACCTTGGAACCGAGCGCGCCCACCGCCAGTGGTGCGGTCCGCCTGGCCGCGCCAACGACGGGTCCGGCATTCGGGCCCGCCGCGATCGCCTCCCCGCCTCCGAGCGGACGACCTTCTTTGGATGGGTTCAAAGGTCTGGGTCGCCTCGCGTTCGTCAAGAATGGCCGGCTCTTCGTACTCGACGGAGCCGGACCGAGCCTGCGCGTGGTGGCCGAGGGCGGCGATCGGCCCCGTTGGTCGTCCAGCGGACAGTGGCTCGCTTACACAGCGGAGGGATCGATCTGGATCACGGACGCCGGCGGGGGCACTGTCCGGCGGATCGACGGGATCGCCGGGGAGTTCCCTCTGATGCGCTGGTCGCCGACCGAGGACCTCCTCGCGGTCGCTTCGTACACCTTGCCCAGCGGCGGGAGCCTGTGGCTCGTTCGGCCATCGGGGGCACCGCTGCAGCTCGCGACGACGCAGGTGACGGACATGCGCGTCTCATCGTTGGCGTGGTCCCGCGACGGACGGCTCGCGTACAGCGCGACCTTGCCTTTCGAAGGCGATCCGGGAGGTCGCGACGATGCGCTCTACACGCTCGATCGGCCCGACGGTGAGCCAGTACTACGCCTCACCGCGGACGATGCGGGACTCACCGGTCTCGAGTGGTGGCCCGATGGGCGGGGCGTCCTGTTCGTCCGGGCTCCGATGCATTCGGCCTCCTTGCTCGCAGATGTCCAGCGGGTCGAGGTCCTGCCCCTCGGCTCGATGACTCCGACCGGCGCATTGCCGCCCGACCTGGTTTGGAAGCAAGAGCACTGGATCGACGAGCACCGGTTCGCCGCAGTCGTTGGTGGCGGCCGCTGGCTCACCACGAACAAGAGTCTCGCGATCTGTGACATCGCGACGATGGCCTGCGCCATCGAGGCCGGCAGCGTGAGCCTCGATCCGGCGCTGTCGCCCGCGTCGAAGCAGATCGCCTTCGTCCGCGCACCCGACGATGACGAGGTCGGCTTCGCCAGCGAGACCGCGGCGCTCGCATGGGTCAAGCAGCGCACCCTCTGGATCGCCGAGCCCGCGAGCGACGCGCTCGTTCCGCTCGGCGTTGCAGGCGGCGGCGTGTTCGATCCCGAGTGGTCGCGTGACGGCCGCGCCATCCTGTTCCAGCGAGATGGCTCTCTCTGGCGGCTCGATCTCGACAGCGGACAAGTCCGCCAGCTGATCGACGGGCTGCCGCTGGGCGGGGCACTCAGCGGCACGGGCTGGGTGTACGCGTGGCACCGCTGAGCACCGACCAGTCGACCCCACCGCCTTGGGCGACGAGTAGGGTGAGCGCCGCCCTGGCGGCCGTGGCCGGCTTAGGTGGCGCGGCGATCGGGATGCTCTCCTGGCGCGGTCGCGAGAACCATCGACCCCGGCCCTGCACAGTCCTGCGATCGTGCCTCCGCTATCCGGGGCTCAGCAGCAGCTGGAGCCCGCTCGCGATCAGCACCGCCTCGACCAGCAGCGGGAAGAGTCGTGGCGGCACCCGGTCGAGGAGGCGCGTGCCGACGAAGGTCCCGAGGAGCATGACGATGCCGATCGGCAGGCCGACGAGCAGCGCGGGCAGGCTCAGCACGCCGGCGCCGCCATAGACGACGAGTTTGACGACGTGCATCACGACCGCGGTGAGCGCTTCGGTGCCGATGTACGCGCCCTTCACCAGCCCATAGCTCAGGAAGAAGGGCGCGACGAACGGGCCGACCGTGCCGACCAGCGCCGAGATCAGACCGGCCGTCGCGCCCAGCGGCGCGAACCCGCGGAGACCCAGGCGCGCGCGCTTGCCGAACGAGCTGTGCCGGTAGGCGACGATCGCGAGGAAGAACACCCCGAGCAGCCGGCCCAGGAACGGTGCGGGTGCGCTGGCGAAGAGCAGCCCACCGACCACGGCGAGCGGGACCGCGCCCAGCGAGAACCAGCCGACGACCGGCAAGACGAGCTGGCGGCGGTGGAACACGACCCGCGAGAGATTCCAGCTGCACCACAGTGAGGATCGGGACCGCGTCGCGCACTCCGAAGGCCCAGACCAGCACCGGGAGAAGGATCGCCGCCCCGCCGAAGCCAGCCACGGCCGCGAGCGCGCTCGCGACCAGGGCCGCCGCGGCCACCGCGACGAGCGGGAGGAGCGGTGCGAGGTCGATCGTGATCTACGTCATCGCGCGGTAGACGAGCCACACGAGCAGGCCCGCGGTGGTGAGCCAGACCGCGACGATCACCGCGGCGGCCGTCCGGCTCGTGGGCCGCTCCGAATGCAGCTGCGCCCTCGCGCGGCACTCGACGAGAACCGCCTCGGGGATCAGCTTCACCGCGAGGACGATCCCCAGCGGCAGGAGGATGAGGTCGTCCAGGTAGCCCAGCACCGGGATGAAGTCGGGAATGAGGTCGATCGGGCTGAGCGCGTAGGCCACGATGCCGCCGGCAAGCAGCTTCACGTACCAGGGCGTGCGCGGGTCCCGGCAGGCGAGGTGCAGGGTGTAGGTATCGCGCTTGATCATCCACGCCTTCTGCTTGAGGCGCCCGACATAGCTGACCGAGGTGCTCACGTGTGCGCTGCTCCGGCACGCTCCGCGGCTCCGCTCTTCGTCGAGCCCGATCAACGGCCGCCCTTCGGCTCGGCGTACACGTAGGCGTTGAGGCCCAGGTAGGGGTCCTTGCCGTCGATCTGGACGTCGGTCTTCTGGTTGCCGCGGGTCGAGGCGACGACGAGCGTCTTCCCGCTCGCGCTCGGCGTCGCCGGCTTGATCGGAATGCGGATCACGAGTGTGTCGCCCTCGCGAGTCACGGTCAGCTCGTCGGCCATGGCGTCAGTCCCCTATTCGCAGCGTCCATCATCGCGCAGACGACGTCGTCCAGTGGCCGCTCCGATCGGAACCGATGCTGCCGACCCGGAACCAGACGCGGTTCTGTTCCTCGCGATGCGCGACCGGCAGGCCGACGATGTCCTCGCAGAAGGCGGCGACGTCCGCGAGGCGCTCGCTGATGACGAGCACGCGGCCGAGTGACTCTCTCGTGGCGGCCATTCCGCCGACTTGTAGCACGCGGCGTCTGATCCCGCGACGGCCGGCGTCCGATCGCGCGCGACCGGCACGAACTCACTCGCTCCAATCCCACTCGCTCGGACCGGTCTGGTAGCCGTACGCGCTCAGCCCTGATCCGGGGAAGCGCGCGAGGATCTCGCCGTGCGAGCCGTCGGCATCGATCAGCCACACCTCGAGGTCCACATTCGGGATCGACGCGACATCGGTGGCGACGGCGGTCTGACGGCGGAGGACGAGCAAGTGCGTGCCGTCCCGCGACGGTCGCACGCCCTCCTCGACGTACCCCATCTCGTGCGCCAACGCGCGGATCGACCCGGTCGCGGCGTCCCACACGCCCACGCGGCGATCGCCGACGCCACGTCCGGCGACGGCTTCCAGCGGGTCCCACCGACCCGCCGGACCGCTCACGAACCACAGCGATCGCCCGTCCGCGGACCAGGCCGGGGCGAACGCGGCAACGTCCGCGCCGGTGATGTCGCGGGTCCCGCTCTCCGGCGACCACAGCCGCAGCGTCTTGGTGTCCCAGACCATGCGGCCAGCCCCGCTGATGAACGCGAGCGTGTGCGGAGCCGTCCACGATGTCGTGCCGTGCAGCAGCGTTTTGCCGAGGTCGGTGCGCTGGCCGGTCTGCGTGTCGATGACGACGAGCGGCCGGCCATCCATGTCGAGCGATCCGCTGTACATGCCGATCTCCCAGAGCGCGACATACCGTCCGTCGGGGGACCAGCCGGACCAGTAGAAGCCGTCGGCGGGCGCGCGATAGATGACCCGCTCGACGCCCTGCTCGCGGACGGCGAGCTCCTTCGCGATGAGGTATGTGCCGTCCCGCCCGATCGGGCGGAGACGCTCGACCGCGATGAGCCGGCCCGCGGGCGAGGGGTGCTCTGTGCCCCCCGAGACCATGGGGAAGGCGATGACCGCTCCGGTGCGTCCCTCGTACCACCACGTCCCGCCGAGCCGCATGACGAGCCTGCCCGCCGCCGGGACCGCGTTCACGCCCACGGGCGCGACAGAGCGGCCCGTCTCGACGGCCGGACGCGTGAGGACCTTGTTCTCAGGCGACGCGCTCGGCGCGGGCGTCTGGGGGGAGAGCCAGATCCGAGTGGCGCGCGGGAGCGCGTCGCGCGGGCTGTACAGGACCATCCCGACCTCACGACCGGGTGTGAGATCGGCGCGGCCCGCCGGCAGCTGGCCCCCACCCTCGAGGTGCACGATCTCCACATGGGCGGAGAGCTTCACGCGCCGCTCGATCGGAGCGTTGTATCGCAGGATCCCGATGACCATCTCGTCACCGTCGACCGAGATGACCACGCCGTCGAGCCGCCCGATGTTCGCATGCACGTAGCGAGCGACGAACGCGCTCGGTCCTCGCGTCCCGTTGACGAACAGGCGGTCGCCGACCTCGATGGCGCTGGCCGGGACCGAGGTCTCCTTCCACACGTCGATGACCGAGCTCAGGTCCACCTCGGTCTCCTGGCCCACCGACTCGAGGACCACGCTCGTCGGGGTCCGGCGAACGACGACGCCGCTGGTCGAATCGGGTCCAGGTCGATAGCTTGGCGTCGGTGCCGGAGAACGGGACGGCGAGGCTGGCACGGCGAGCTCTTCCGCCGCCCCGCCCGGCCCGGCGTCCGCGGATGCGGGCGGGACCCGGCCGCATCCGAGGGCGGACGACAAGGCGACGAGCACGATGACAAAGGGCAGCGCGCCGCGCATCAGCGGATCATCGCAGGCATCACGTCCCGGGTCTCTGACTTCGAGAGTGCCAACTCGTACGCGCCGAGCATACGGCTCGCGATCAGGTCGGACGCGCGCGTTCTCAGGTGAAGACCGGCCCAGCGCACCCAGGCCTCGCTCAATGTTCCTAGAGCTGTAAGGCAGGCGCCGGATCTTGAGGTCGCAATTGGGTGGCTGCGGAACCGGTGGACCGCCTGTGGCATCGATAGCCGGCTTAACAGCGGGTCGGCGGTCCCAAGACCAGAGGCGAGAAGGCGATCGTGTAGCCCACAACGATGGACGCTCCGAGCAGCAGACCGCCGGCGATCCGCTCCACGAGCGCTCCCCGCGGCGAGGCCACGGCTGCTACAGCGATCGCGACGGCGAACACGATCGGGCTCGCCGGTTGCACGAGCAGACCGGACGCGAGACCCGCCGGCGCTCGTCCGAGGATGGCGGCGAGCCGCGAGCCACGGCGAGCAAGGACACCTGCAGCGATCGCGAGCGCACCCGTCAGCACGAGCGCACTCAGCCAGAAGCGCGCTCCTGACCCGCCGAAGATCGCTGGGCACGATGCGTTCACGAGGGCGACCAGCGCGATGAACAGGAACGGGATGATCCCCGCGATGACGAGGCCCATCGTCGCGTCGGCTTATCAGCCCGGCGGGGTCATGTGGTCGATTCCGGCGGACCGCGCACGCGCTTCGGCATCGACACGGGTCATGTCGCCGCTACCTCGGATCGGACGCGTATCGTCAGCACGCGAGACCGCGAATCCAGCGAGAGCAGTGAGCACGATTACCGCGGCACCAACGACCAGAACGATCTCCACCCAGCAATGGTCGCATCAATTTGGTGGGTTCCATCGGCATGCACTAACGCGAGTCGGACCGGCGCGCCGTCAGCCGCCGACCACGCGGCTTGACCAGCCCGAGGAGAACGTCTGCCAGCGCCGGATGTTCTCGATCGCGCCTTCGGTGTAGCTGAGGAACGTGAGATGTCGTATGTCGGGGCGCTGCTCGGCCACGATGAGGAATCCTTCCCAGCCCTTCTTCTTCATGCGCCAGCGGCTCCAGGCGACGCGGTCGCCCGAGCCGCGTTCGATGAGCTCGTGCCCCTGCTGAGCGATGGAGGTCGCGAAGTGATCCATCAGCTCGCCCGCGGGCATGCTCGTCAGTGCTGACCCATAGGTCGACCACTCATCCGTGCTGCCGCCGCCACCGCCACCGCGCATCCCGACCCCGGGTGGTCCCTCAAGACGCGGGATGACATCCGTCGGCGGTCCGTGCATCCGAGGGTCGGCGGGCTCGCTCGAGCATGGATGCACCATCCCCTGCGACATCGCATGCCAGGAGAGCCGGATCCTCGGCTGGTCCGGTAGGACCTCGAGGCGGTAATACGGCTCCGACTCTCCCTTGCAGAACACGCGCATGTGCGGCGGCGGCTGCGCCGCACCCGCGGCCATGAACCCGGACATCGGCATGTGCGGCATGTTCGGAGCCTGCGGCCGCCAGCCGCGCGCCCCGTACTCGCGCTCGTAGAACGAGACGATCTCCGAAGGCTCGCGTGATGAATCGATGTACACGGTGACCATCGGCGGATGCCGGTGCACGATCGAGCCGACGATCTCGCCGCCATCTGGGAGCGGTGCGTCGATCTTGGGATCCTCAGGGAGACCGGCGACGATCGGCTCCTGCATCGAGCCGAGATAGGCGCGTAGGAGCCGGAGCGCGGCGTCGGGCACGGGTCTCGACGATACGCGCGAGCAGCCATGAGGGCGCTCCCTCGTCGCCGGCCAGGAGCGCGAATTGACAGGACGAACCGGAACCCGGAAGGGTCGGCACCTGTAGTTGGAGCGTGCGCCGTTACCTGGCTAGTACTGCACTCGCCGTCGTCCTCGCTGCATGCACATACTCCACTCCACCTCCGCCGAGTCCGCCTCCGCCGAGCGCGACGCCGGCGGGATCTCCGGTCGCGAAGATCTCTGGCTCAGTAGTCGCCTCGGCCGACGGCCGACACACGTTCAGTGAGAGCGGTGGCGCCTTCGTGGTCGACTACCCATCGACGTGGCAGGGCGGGTCGCAGGATCACTTCCGCATCGTGAACGCGACGCCGGGGTTCCCCAAAGCGACGCTCGAGATCTTTCCGAACGGAAAGCAGAGCTACCAAGTTCCACCGACTGCGCCGACCCTCCAGATCCCAACGGGCTTCGGGACGTTGACCGCATACCGGTTCAAAGCTCCCGACGTCTACGGCGGCGCGCCGTACTACGCAGAGGTCATCTCGACACGTTTCCGCGCAGGCGGCCGCGACTGGGCTGTAGAGGCGGTCCTCCTTGAACAACGGCGAGAGGAGATGCTCGCGATCGTTCTGGATCTCCTCCGGACCCTTCGGCCCGGCTGACCCGTCCGATCAAAGCGAAGGCCGGCCCGGCGGCGGAAGGACCGCCGCGCCAGGCACGAAGATACAGGCGATGGCTCAAGCGCAGACAAGAAAACTGGTCCTCATAACGGGTCCTGTGGCGAGCGGCAAGAGCACCCTTGCCGAGGACCTTGCGCGGGTCTGGCGCGGGCGTGGCCTTCGCGCCGCGTCCATCGACATGGACGACCTCGTCTTCATGCTCGCGGGGAAGGACTGGCGGATCGTCGGACCAGAGCACTGGCGCCTCGCGCGGGAAGCGGCAGCCTCGCTGATCGACGCGTTCTTCTCGTCCGGGATAGAGGCGGTCACGGTCGCGGGACCATTCTTCGGCCGGTCGGAGCGCGACCATCTCCTCGATAACGTGCGCGCCAAGCCCAGCGTGTCCCGTGTGGTTCTTCGCGTGAGTCTTCGAGAAGCTATTGCACGGGCGTCGGCCGATGCGACGAGGTCAGTCTCTAAGGACCCTGCGCTGATCGCCCAACTTGAGAAGACGATCAACTGGGATGAGCTCCCGGGCGACAGCGTCGAGATCGCGACCGATGGCTTGAGCCGAGAAGACATCGTCCGCCGCGCGCTCGCTTCGCTGTTCGACTCCTCATAGCGCCGTGTGCTCCCCAGTGGCGGCCACCCCACTCGCCGTCGTGAGCTCGTCCGCGCAAAGCCACCTCAGTTACGTAGGCCTGACGACCTTGGGTCGAGAGGAATGGCTGAGAGATGCAGCCGCGCACCCAGGCCTCGCTCAATGTTCCTGGAGAAACGGCGGGCGCGCCTGCGCGTCGAGCCCGACGACACAACGTCACGCATCCGCGAGACTTTCGGCGCCATGGCCGCTGCCGCGACCGCCCGATCTGTCGCGCTGCGGCGTCGAGTTCTAGCGCCGGCGCGACGAGGTCGACCTGCTCCCCGTCGTCCGATAGCCGATCGCGCAACGCGCGTGCAGCTCGGTCTCATCCGCGACCTCGCGCGCGCATTCGCCAGGCGGCACATGCGGTTCTGGCTGCGCGGCGGCTGGGCTCTCGACTTCTTCCTCGGGCGCGCCACCGGGCGGCACGCCGACGTCGACCTCGTGACCTGGCTGCGGCACGCGAAGCGCGTGCGCGAGCTCATGCTCGCGCTGGGCTACGCGGCTGTGCCGACCGCCGCTCCGCACCTGAAGTTCCGCAGGCATGGTCAGGAGGTTGGCATCATCTTCGTGGTGGGAGCTGGGCGAGGGCGTGTGCGCGGCGTCCCGACCGACTGGGGCTGGCTCCCAGGAGCGTTCCTTCCGGCGCCGCGTCGCCTCGGGGCTATCGCGTGCCGCGTCGTGTCGCCCCGACAACTGCTCGCTGAGAAGCTCTCCTATGAGCGCAACACCGGCCGGCCGCTGCGGCCGAAGGACCGACGCAGCATCGGCGCGCTACGCGAAGTGGTCGCGGCCATTCGAGGCGAG
>JBOGTE010000076.1:0-9947 GCA_050692015.1 Candidatus Limnocylindria bacterium | reverse complement strand
TACGACACCACCATCAGCAGCGAGATCGCGAGGCCGCTCGTGACCATGAACGAGAGCGCCGGAGAGCGGCTGACGATCGAGGGGACGGAAGGCGCCGGGTTCGTCCGCTGGGTGCGAGCCGGGATCCTCTACGTGACCGGGACCGACACGGGAGGTGCGGAGCTGTGGCTGGTGCGGCCCGGAGGAGCACCGGAGAGCCCCTTCCGCGGCGGATATCTGGGCGAGTGGCGGGTGATCGGGCCGTGACCCGGATCGACCTGAACAGCGACCTTGGCGAGGGAGCCGGCGCGGACGACGAGATCATGCCCTGGGTCACCTCGGCGAACGTCGCCTGCGGCGCGCACGCGGGCGACGCGACCACGATGAGGCGCACGGTGGAGCTGGCGCTGCGGCACGGCGTGGCCATCGGCGCGCATCCGGGTTACCGGGACCCCGCGAGCTTCGGCCGGGTCGCGCTGGACCTGCCCCGCGCGGCGCTGTTCGCCGATCTCCTGGCGCAGATCGAGGCGCTCGAGGGCATTGCCGGCGAGGCCGGTGGCCGCGTCACCCACGTGAAGGCGCACGGTGCGCTCTACAACAGGGGGGAGAGGGATCCGGAGACCGCCGCCGTGATCGCGGACGCGGTGCGCACGGCGGGCCGGGACCTGGTCCTCTTCGCCTCGCCCGGCTCCGCGATGGAGACCGCCGCGCGCGCCGCCGGCCTTCGCGTGGCGCGCGAGGGCTTCGCGGACCGTGCCTACGAGCCGGACGGAACGCTGCGCCCGCGGCGGCTACCCGACTCCCTGCACACGGACCCGGCGGTGGCGGCGCGCCAGGCGGTCGCGCTCGCCTGGGGCGCGGGCGTGCGCGCGTCCGACGGCAGCACGCTTGCGCTCGAGGTCGAGACGATCTGCGTGCACGGCGACACGCCGAACGCGGCGGCCATCGTGCGCGCGGTCCGCGAGGCGCTGACCGCCGCAGGAGCGAATGTCGCCGCCGCCGCGGGGCCGCAGGCGCGACCACCGGGCGACCGCGCTCCTTCGGTCGAGTGACGCGCGTCGTCCCCTTCGGGGAGGCCGCCGTGCTGGTGGAGCTGGAGCAGCGGGTCGATCCCGCCGTAGCGGCCCGCGCCGCCGCGATCGCGGACGCCTGGGAGCGGCTCGGGCACGGGCCGGCCGTGCCGACGTACGCTGCCGCGCTCCTGTGCTTCGACCCGCTCGCTCTCGAAGCCGCTGAGGCCGAGGCCGCCGCGCGGGACTTGGCCGAGCGCGCGGTCGAGGTCGCAACACTCGAGACGGGGGTCGTCCACGAGATCCCGACCCGCTATGGCGGCGAGGACCTGGAGGAGGTCGCGCGCCTCTCGGGCCTGAGTGTGCCCGATCTGATCGCCGCGCACACGGGTCGCGATCACCTGGCGTTCTTCCTTGGGTTCATGCCCGGCTTCGCGTACCTAGGTGAGATCGACCCGCGGATCGTCGCGCCGCGCCTGGAGTTTCCGCGCTCGCGCGTACCCGCGGGAGCGGTCGCGGTGGCCGACGGCCAGACGGCCGTTTACCCCGCCACCTCGCCCGGAGGTTGGCGTCTGATCGGCTCCACCGACGCTCGCATGTTCGATCCGCAGCGCGATCCGCCTGCCCTGATCCGAAGCGGCGATCGCGTGCGCTTCGTCGCCGTCGAGTGACGACCCTGCGCGTGCTGGTCCCCGGCTTCCGTTCGACGGTGCAGGACCACGGCCGCTACACGCACCTGCGTATGGCCGTCCCGCCCGCAGGCCCTGCCGATCCGTTCGCGTTCGAGGCAGCTCAGCATCTCGTGGGCAACCAGTCGTCGGCGGCAGCGATCGAGATCGTGGGTCTGCCATTCCGCGTGACCCTCGATGCCCCACGGTTGATCGCCGCGACCGGACGAGAGGTCACGCTGCGAACGCGCGGGCCGGTAGAAGGGTGGACCGCGGTCTTCGCCCGCGCGGGTGAGGAGATCGCGGTCGAGGGGACCGATCGCACGCGCTACGCCTACCTTGCCGTCGCCGGCGGCATCGCTCTCCCGGAGGTACTCGGATCTCGGTCGACGTACCTGCCGGCGAGCATCGGGCCGCTCCCGCGAGCACTGGCGGCGGACGACGTTCTGCCGGTGGGGGAGCCGCGTCAGGGTCCTGGGCGCGCCGGCCTCACGCTCCCGTATGCATACGAGCGCCGAGTCCACGTGCTGCCCGGCCCGCATACGGGGCGGTTCCCCGACACCTCGTCCTTCTATATAGCGGAGCTCCGGGTGAACGAGCGCAGCGACAGGATGGGCGTCCGACTCGAGGGTCCGCGGATCCCTGTGCAGCGCGGAGAGATCCTCTCACTTGGGATGGTCGCCGGTGCCGTTCAGGTCCCGAGCGGGGGTCAGCCCATCGTCCTGCTCGCCGATCACCAGACGACGGGCGGCTATCCCGTGATCGCGACCGTGATCCGCGCGGACCTCGGAGCCGTGGCCCAGGCCGTACCGGGCGAGACCCTGTCCTTTCAGCAGGTCGACCCGGCGTTCGCCACGGAGCGCCTTCGCTCCTGGGGCAAGCTGCTGGGTACTCTGCCGCGGTGACGACCGCACCTGACCTCGCCCGGCTCAGCGACCTCATCCCCGCGCCGCTGCGTGTGCGGGCAGCCGTCGCCGCGGACCTCGACCGCCTCGTCGAGTTCTTCAACGAGTTCGCGCGACCCGCGCAACGGAACGCCATCGAGACACAGCGGCGCTTCGAAGCGTCCAACCCCCAGCCGAACCGGCTATGGCTGCTGGTCGAAGACGAGGCTGGTCGGATCGTTGCGACAGGCCAGGCCACCGACCAGGGCGTGTTCGCAGCCAAGGACGGGACCTTCATCGTCAGCGTGCGCGTCAGGGCGGAGCACCAGCGTGTGGGCATCGGATCGGCCCTGCTCGAGCGGCTCGAAGCGCACGCGCGCGAGCGCGGCGCGCCGCGCGCCAAGGCCAACGTGCGAGGCGACGAGCCAGAGGGAGTCAGGTTCGCCGAGCGTCGCGGCTACCGGGAGCGGAACCGCCGCTACAACTCGTATGTCGACGTCGCCGCTTTCGACGAGTCCCGCTTCGAGGATCCCGACACCATCGCGGCCCGCGCCGGCGTACGCCTCGTGACCTGGGCGGAGGTCGCGACCGAGCGCGCCGGCGGCCTCGACTCGCTCGAGCGCGAGTCGTACGAATTCGGGAACGCCATGGCCGCGGACATCCCGCGACCCGAACCGATACCGATGCCGCCCTACGAGGCCATCCGCGACATGTTCTTCGGCGCCAACTCGCTCATCGACGGCGAGGCCACGATCCTCGCGCTCCATGACGGACGCATCGTGGCCGAGACCATCACCGAGCAGCGAACGCCGGGCATCGCCTACACGGACTTCACGGGCACGGCTCGGGAGTGGCGGGGCAAGGGTCTCGCGCTCGCGCTGAAGCTGCGCGCCCTGCGGGCCCTCAAGGCCCAGGGGGCCAAGCTCTTCGGCACGACCAACGACGAGCAGAACGCCGCGATGCGGGGAGTCAACGCGAAGCTGGGATACATCGCGGATCCGCCTGTCATCGATCTGGAGAAGATGCTCTGACGCGGTTCGTCCCGAATACCGAGCCGATCACTCGACCCCAGCCTCAGAGCCAGGGCGCATAAATATCCACGCAGGCGCATAATGGCTCCGACATGACTCGAGTTGCGATCGTTGGCGTGACCGGATACGCGGGCGGGGAGCTCGCGCGGATCCTCCTGCGCCATCCCGAGGTCCAGCTGGTCGCCGCGGTCGCCCGCGGCAAGCACGGGACCCCGCTCCGCGAGGCACAGCCCCACCTGCACGGCGCGCCGGCGGGACTCGCGATCGGCGGAGACATCGGGGACGCGGAGGTCGTCTTCACGGCACTCCCGGCCGGCGAGGCCGCGAAGCTCGCGCCGTCGTGGCTCGCCGACGGCCGCCGCCTCATCGACATCGGGAGCGACTTCCGCCTCCGGGACCCCGGCGCCTACGAGGAGTGGTACGGGTACACGCACCCGGCGCCAGAGCTCCTCGGCGAGTCGGTGTACGGACTGACCGAGCTGGAGCGGGGGCGGCTGCGCAACGCGCGGCTCGTCGCCAATCCGGGCTGCTACCCCACGGCGGCGCTGCTCGCGCTCGCGCCCGCGGTCAAGCACTCGCTGATCGACACGGACGTCATCGTCGACGCGAAGTCGGGCGTCTCGGGGGCCGGGCACACGGTCGACGAGGCCTACCTCTACGGGACGATCGACGAGAGCGTCCGGGCGTACGGCGTGCCGCGGCACCGGCACACGCCCGAGATCGCCCAGGGCCTGAAAGGCTTCGGGATGGCCTCGCCGCGCCTCACGTTCACGCCGCATCTGGTCCCGATGACGCGCGGGCTCATCGCCACCTGCTACGCGTCGCTGCGCGACGGCGTGACCGCGGCACGGGTGACCGAGGCCTACGCCAGCGACTACGCGGACGAGCCCTTCGTCCGGGTGACCGCGGCGTTCCCCCCGACGAAGGCGACGCTCGGCAGCAACTGGTGCCTGGTGCACGCGACCGTCGACGAGCGCGCGCGACGGCTGGTCGCGGTCGCGGTCCTGGACAACCTGGTGAAGGGCGCGGCCGGCTCCGCGATCCAGAACCTCAACGCGGTCCTGGGCCTTCCGGAGACGCTCGGCCTCGAAGCTCTGCCCCTGTGGCCGTGACCGCGAGGGGCATCACGTTCCCCGTCGGATTCACCGCCGGCGCCGTCGCGGCGGGCGTGAAGGACGGGAAGCCCGGGCGGCTCGACGTGGCCCTGCTTGCGGCCGATCGACCCTGCACGGCGGCCGCGGTGTTGACCACCAACCAGGTCATCGCGGCGCCCCTGGTCGTGACGCGCAAGCACCTGGCGGGCGGTGCGCTTCGCGGCGTGATCGTGAACTCCGGGAATGCCAACGCCTGCACCGGGTCGCAGGGCGAGCGCGACGCGCTGGCGATGGCCGCCGCCGCCGCGGCGAAGCTCGGCTGTCCGGTCGCATCCGTCGCAGTCGCGAGCACGGGTGTCATCGGGATCCCGCTCCCGGCCGAGCGGATCGCCCGCGCCGCGGAGCGCATCGCGCCGGACGCCGCTGGCTGGGACGCGTTCTCGCGTGCGATCATGACCACGGACACGCGCCCCAAGATCGCCGAGCGCGAGGTCTGGCTGGCCGGGAAGCCGGTGCGCATCGGCGGTGTGGCCAAGGGCGCCGGGATGATCCATCCGAACATGGCGACGCTCCTGGTCTTCCTCACCACGGATGCGCTCCTCGACGTTCCCGTCGCGGAGAGACTGCTGCGCGAGGCCGTGGACACGAGCTTCAACGCCATCTCGGTGGACGGCGACACGAGCACGAACGACATGGCCCTGCTGCTCGCGAGCGGCGCATCGGCCGTCAAGCCGGAGGGCCCCGAGGCCGCGGCGTTCGGCGTCGCGCTGACCGAGGTGTGCGCCGACCTGGCGCGCCAGGTGGTGGCCGACGGCGAGGGCGCCACAAAGGTCTTCGAGGTGCGGGTGCGCGGAGCCGCGACGGACGAGGACGCGCGCCTGGCGGCCCGGACCATCACCGCCTCGAGCCTGGTCAAGACCGCGGTCCACGGCGCCGATCCGAACTGGGGGCGGATCCTCGCCGCGGCCGGGCGCTCCGGAGCGCTCGTGGACGCGCGCCGAGCCAGCGTGCGCATCGGCGACATCGACGTGTTCAGCGGCGGCTCGCCCGCGAGCTGGGACGCGGCCGAGGTCCGGAGGGTCTTCGAAGGGGCCGAGATCGTGATCGCGCTGGACCTGGGCCTCGGCAACGGGACCGCCCGGGCGTGGGGCTGCGACCTCTCGGCGGAATACGTACGCGTGAACTCGGAGTACACGACGTGACGAAGCCGGCGGGCTCCGCCTCCGCCGACCCCCGCCCGGGCGCGCGGCGTACCGCCCGCACAAAGGACCCGGTCGCGGCGCGCGCGACGGTGGTGCTGAAGGTCGGAGGGTCGCTCGGCGAGAGCGAGGCCACCGTCGCGCAGGTGGCGGCGCTCCACGACGGAGGCCGTCCGCTCGTCGTGGTGCACGGCGGCGGGCCGCTGGTCGGCGAGTGGAGCCGGCGCGCCGGGCTCGAGACACGCTTCGTGCGCGGCCTGCGCGTCACCGATGAGCCCACGCGCGACGTGGCCATCGCGGTCCTCGCCGGGCTCGCCAACAAGACGCTCGTCGCCGCGCTCGTCGCGCGCGGCGTCCCCGCGGTCGGCCTCTCCGGCATCGACGGCGGCATGCTCCGCGCGGAGCGCGAGGACGCGGAGCTCGGGCTGGTCGGCCGCGTGAGCCTGGTGGACAGCGCGCTGATCGAGGACCTCGTGGACGCGGGCCGCGTCCCGGTCATCGCGCCGGCGGCGATCGGGCCCGCCGGCGAGATCCTCAACGTGAACGGGGACACCGCGGCGGGCGCCATAGCGGCCAGCCTCGGCGCGCGCCTCTTGGCCTTCGTCACCGACGTCCCGGGGGTGCGCGGCAAGGACGGTCGGATCGTGGCGCGGCTGGACCGCGAGCGATCGGTGGCGCTCCTGGGCGAGGGCACGATCCTGGGCGGGATGATCCCCAAGGTCGAGGCCTGTCTCCTGGCCGCGGCGGCCGGCGCCGACGCCGCGATCCTTCCGGGCGACGAGCGCGACGCGATCGAGCGCGTCCTCGCAGGCGAGCCGCTCGGGACCACGTTCACGGCGGAGGTCGCATGAGGGAGCGGCGCGCGGCCCAGGCGCGCTCGGACCGTGCCCGCAAGCACCATCGCCAGCAGGCGCTGCTCCGCCTGGTGGGCGACCGCGGCCTGGGGACGCAGGCGGAGCTGGTGCGGGCCCTCCGTGCCGCGGGCTTCCCCTCGACGCAGGCCACCGTCTCGCGCGACATCGTCGAGCTGGGCCTGGTGAAGCTGGCGCAGGGCGGCGCGCACGTCTACGCCGCTCCGGCCATCGCCAGCGGGGGCGGCGCGGACAGGCTGCGCCGCTTCTGCGAGGACTACCCGGTGGAGGCCGCGGTCGCCGGGCCGCTGGTGATCCTCCGGTCGCTGCCGGGGACCGCCAACGCGATGGCCGCCGCGCTCGACGCCGCCCGGTTCGGCGAGGTCGTCGGCACGGTCGCGGGGGACGACACCGTCTTCGCGGCGGTAGCGCGCGAGCGCGACACGCGCACGCTGGTCGCGCGCCTCGGGGAGCTCGGGGTCATCACACGCCGACCGCGCGGTACGGAGAAGATCGAGCGCGGATCCGGCTCGCGCATTCGCGCACAGGGGCCCCTACCCCTGGGTCCGAAGCGAGTCCACAGATGACCGAGCGGAGCGAGGCGGCGAGGCGCGGCCGCCGCGGAGCGAGGCCGAGTCGAGCGCGAAAGGGGGCCGAGACGTGTGTGCTGGCGTACTCCGGCGGGCTCGACACGTCCGTCGCCGTGGCCTGGCTGCGCGAGACGCGAGGCCTCGAGGTCGTGACCGTCACCGGCGACCTCGGCTCGGTCCGCGACCTCGATGAGGTCCGGGACAAGGCCCTCCGGAGCGGCGCGCGCCGCGCCGTCGTCCAGGACGCGCGCGACGTGTTCGTGCGCTTCTTCGTCTGGCCGGCGCTGCAGGCGGACGCGCTCTACCAGGGCCGCTACCCGCTGGCCACCGCCCTCGGCCGCCCGCTGCTGGCGAAGCTCCTGGTGGACGTGGCCCGCGAGGAGGGCGCCCGCTTCGTGGCCCACGGCTCGACGGGCAAAGGGAACGACCAGGTCCGCTTCGACCTCGGCGTCGCAGCGCTGGCGCCCGACCTCGAGGTGATCGCGCCGCTGCGGAGCGGCATGGACATGACGCGCGAAGAGGAGATCGAGTACGCGAAGGCGCGCGGCATCCCGGTGCCGGTCACGAAGAGAAGTCCCTACAGCGTCGATGAGAACCTGTGGGGCCGCTCCATCGAGGCCGGCGTGCTCGAGGACCCCTGGGAGGCCCCTCCCCGCGACGTCTACCAGTGGACGGTCGATCCCGACGAAGCGCCGGCTCGCGCGAAGGAGCTGGTGATCGGCTTCCGCGGCGGGACCCCGGTGACGCTCGACGGCCGCGAGACCGACGGCGTCGGCCTCATCGAGAAGCTCAACGCCCTCGGAGGCAAGCACGGCGTCGGCCGCATCGACCAGGTGGAGGACCGGCTCGTCGGCATCAAGTCGCGCGAGATCTACGAGGCGCCCGCCGCCGTGATCCTGCACACCGCGCACCGGGCCCTCGAGGACCTCGTCCTCTCCAAGGAGTCGCTCCGCATGAAGGAGCGGGTCGCCGTCGAGTACGCCGAGCTCGTCTACAACGGCCTCTGGTTCACCGCCCACCACCAGGACCTCGCGGCGTACGTCGAGAGCACCCAGCGCTACGTCACCGGGGACGTCCGGGTGCGCCTCCACCGCGGCACCGCCGCGGTCGTCGGCCGGCGCTCCGACCACGCCCTCTACTCCATGGCCCTCGCCACCTACGGCAAGGGCGACGCCTTCGACCACCAGGCCGCCGAGGGCTTCATCCAGGTGTTCGGCCTCTCCCTCCGGAGCCAGGCGCGCCGCCAGGCACTCGGGGAAGGGGAGCGGCTCGCACTACCCACGCAGCGAGGCCGGGCCGGAGGCAAGACGCGTCGCAGGCCTGCCGGCTCATGACCGACCTGTGGAGCGGCCGGTTCGCCAAGCCGCTCGACCCGCGCATCCGGGCGTTCACCTCGTCGCTCGACCTGGACCGGCGGATCGCCGGGATCGACGTTCGCGGGAGCATCGCCCACGCCCGGATGCTGGGCCGGCAGGGGATCGTCCCCGAGAAGGACGCCGGCGCCATCGTCGCGGGGCTGGAGCGCATCGCCGCCGACCTCGAGGCGGGCGCCTTCCCCTGGCCGGCGGACGCCGAGGACGTGCACTCCGCCGTCGAGCGCGTGCTCGCGGAGAGGATCGGCGAGGTCGCTGGGAAGCTGCACACCGCGCGCAGCCGGAACGACCAGGTGGCCCTCGACCTGCGCCTCTTCTCGCTCGAGGTGCTGGACGAGCTCGACCGCGCCCTCGCCGCGCTCGGCATCGCGCTGCTGGACCGGGCCGACGAGGAGATCGACACGGTGATCCCGGGCTACACGCACCTGCAGCCGGCCCAGCCGGTGGTCCTGGCTCACCACCTGCTCGCGCACGTCGAGGCGCTGCGCCGGGACCGGCACCGCGTGGCCGAGGCGCGTGTCCGCGCCGCGGTCTCGCCCCTCGGCGCCGCCGCGCTGGCGGGCTCGCCCTATCCGGTGGACCCGGCCGGGGCCGCGACGGAGCTGGGCCTGGGATCCGCCTTCCGCAACAGCATCGACGCGGTGTCGGACCGCGACTTCGTCGCCGAGCTCGCCTTCGTCGCGGCCCTCGCGGCGGTGCACGCCTCGCGGCTCGCGGAGGAGATCGTCCTGTGGACCACGCCGGCGTTCGGCTTCGCCGAGGTCTCGGACGAGCACGCGACGGGGTCGAGCATCATGCCGCAGAAGAAGAACGCGGACGTCGCGGAGATCGTGCGCGGTCGCGCCGGCCGGGCCATCGGCGACCTCGTGGCGGTGCTCACGATCCTGAAGGGGCTGCCGCTGGCGTACGGCAGCGACCTCCAGGAGCAGCGCGTCCCTTTCTACGACGCCGCCGCCGTGGCCGCCGGCCTCGAGGCGCTCACGCTCGTTGTCCAGGGCCTGCGCCTCGACCGCGACCGCATGAGGGCGGCCGCCGACGTCGGGATGCTCACCGCCACCGACCTGGCCGATCACCTCGCGCGCGGCGGAGTCCCGTTCCGGGAGGCCCACGAGGTCGTCGGCCGGATCGTGCGCGCGCGGGTCGCGGAGGGGCGCGGGCTCGCCGGCCTCACGCTCGAGGAGCTGCGGGCGCACGACGGGCGCTTCACGGCGGCCGCCGTGGACGACCTCGGCGTGGAACGCTCGGTCGCGGCGCGGAGGAGCCCGGGC
>JBOGTE010000075.1:0-9948 GCA_050692015.1 Candidatus Limnocylindria bacterium | reverse complement strand
GGGCTGAGGGTTGACCTTGCGCCAGCGGGCCGCGCGGATCGCGCGGCCCAGGCTCGCCCGGGCCATGCGAGCGGCGACCGCCTGATCCATCGAGACGACGTCCCCGGCACCGCGCAGGCGGTCCCAGGCCCGCGACACCGCGATGGTGTCGCCGGTCCGCATCGCGACCCGCAGCGCGGCGCGCCTGCGGGAGCGGCGGTCGGTATCAGCGATAGACATAGAGCTCCAGGGCGATGGTGCTGCCGCGGTCCCCGGGCACGATGTCGTGCAGCGTCTTCATCACCGCGTCGCTGAACCGGCCGCCCTCAAGCGCCGACATCGCGATGCCGGCCAGCCGCTCGCCCTCGGCCGGGTCCTGGTGCGATCCGTACGCGAACGCGAGCGCGATCCGGCGGGTCTCACCGATGGCCGCCAGGTGGTCCCGCACGCTGTCCGCGAAGCGCGCCTTCTCGGCGTCCACCGCGGCGTCGTTGCCGTCGGCCAGCAGGACCTCGCCCTCGACCGGGACGCTCAGCTCGATGGGCGTCGGGTCGATGCTCGGGCCGGTGCGCTCCATCGCCACCGCCGGCGCGCTCGCGGCCGCCAGGAAGATGACGAAGAGTCCCAGGAGGATGTCCGCCCAGAGCCATCCGACGAGCGCGAAGGTGACGTTCCTACCGAGCCCGAACATCCTCGTCGGCTCCTTCGTCGCCCAGCTTTGCGGACCGGATCGAACGTGCGGCGCGGGCCAGGTCGGCCGCGCTCTGGCGAAGGTCGGCGATGGCGCCCTCGAGGTCGTACAGCTGCTGCTCGCGCTCGATGGAGCGCTCGAAGAGGCGGCGCTCCTCGGCCGCCATCTGGTCGAGCAGCTCGTCGGCCTCCGCCGTGCCGAGGCTGCTCGCGGCGACGCTCGTGGCGTGCGCCAGCGTCGCGCGGATCTGCGACTCCTTGAGGAGCGCGGTCGCGCGCGTGCCCGCGTCGCGCACGTCGGCACGCACGTGGATCACAAGGGATAGGACGATGAGCAGCCCGATAAGTGCCGCGTCGATCGTCGCCAGGGTGCTGAATACGATGCTGTTGCCCACGCCCTCGAAGCCGCGCTCCCAGAGGAGCAGGAAGGGCTGGTTAGACAGCTCCGGCTGCTGCTCGAGGAGCAGCGCGTACGCGGTGGTCGCGGTCGCCAGGCCGTACCACGTGACTGCGATGGGCGCGAAGACAAGGACGTTGCGGGCCACCTCGAGGAAGCCCCAGATGGGGTGGCGGCGGGAGGTGATGATCTCCGCGGCCCCGCGCGGGTCCACCGCGGCGGCGTAGGCCTTGGCCTCGTCGGCGCGGCCCAGGACGACCGCCTCGGCCAGACGCTCCAGGACGACCGCGATGGCCGCGTCGTGCGGCTGCACCTCGGCGGCAAGCTGGGCGACCGAGTCAGCGACACGCTGGCGCTCGCTTGCTCGCGGTGGGACGACCTTCAGGATCTCGGCCAAGCTGCTCCCCCTTCCGCCCTCGCCTCTCTGCCCGCTGGGAGCGTCAGTCAGAGGCCTCCAGGGGTTGGAACGCTCGGGCGCTGGGCCTGTTGCGCTGCGCGCAAGGACATGATGCGCCTGCCCCGGCCGCGGCCGGGAGCGGCCCGGTGTCAGCGCGCCAGCAGCTCTAGGTAGATGCCCTCGTCCTCGAGCCAGGCGACGCCCTCGATGACCGGCCGCAGATACACGCGGTACGGACCGGGTGCGCTCGGCGCTCGGAGGCGCAGGTCGAATGTCCCGAACTCGCCGGGAGCGACGGCCTGCTCGGCATGCGTCGCATACCGGTCGCCGTTGTAGAGAGGCGCGACCAGGACTCCGCTGTCGAAGTCACGGGTGTTCCCGAGCGGCGCGGCCGAGCCGATCACCAGCTGCGACGCGGTCCCCAGCCGCCAGGTCTCGCTCCCGGTGTTCTGCAGGCGCAGCGTGAGATCGACCGACTGACCCGCGCAGAGCGACGGCGTCTCGGACTGGCCCGCCCAGCGCGCGTTATAGCCCGGCCGCAGGAAGGCCCCGCCGCGGTCTATCGGCGCGACCGAGGGTCGATCCGGGCCGAGCAGGCCGTAGGTCCCGGTCCGATCCACGGCCAGCCGCACGCCGTCGTCCACCGCGGTCCCGCTCAGGCAAGCGAGGCTCCCGTCCCTCCGCACCTCGACCGCGACCAGGTCCGCGGGATCGAAGCCATTCGGCGCGATGAGCGTGAGGGTCGTCCCTGCCGGGAAGGTCAGGCTCGCGCCGTCCGCCGGCAGCATCACCGCGCTCACGACGTCCGGCGCCGTCACGGCCGCGTCCTCCGGCGGCAGGAGCTCGCCCGCGAAGGCGGCCGCCGATCCGGTGATGCCGATGGCCGAGCCCGCGGGGATCGCCAGCTCCGCGTCGGCCGAGGCCAGCGTCAGGCTCTGCTCGAGCGCTCCGGAGACGATCACCGGCACGCCGCTCCGCACCGTCGTGACCTCCGGCAGCCTCGCGAGCTCCAGCGACAGTGCCGCTCCGAAGGTCCCGAGATGGTCGGTGGTGAACGTCAGCTTCGTGCCGGAGTCGGTGACCGAGCCCGGGAAGGTGTGGAGGGCACCCGCGCTGTCGATCTCGACGGCGAGGTACGCGTCAGCGGAGCTCGGCCGGATCGGGATGCGGATGGTGATGGGGCCGGGCGCACCGTGGGACATGGCGGACGCGGACGCGCTCCAGAACATGAGGTCCGTGCCCATGGAGGTCGTGAAGGTGTACGCCGGGAACGGCAGATCGCTGCGGCGTGCCGGCGGGTCGATCACCAGCGGCACCGCGACGCCATCGGCTCCGGTGATGGTGATCCCCGCTGGGATCTCTAGCTGCGCACCGGTCCCGACCAGGACCAGCGGACGGGTCACGAGTCCCGTGTCAGGCAGCTGCACGGGCTGCGTCGTGACCAGGGCGGGCGCCGAGGGGTCGAGCTCCTCCGGGAGCGTGGTCTCCTCCTCCCGTTCTTCCACGACCGGCGGTGCCGCGACGGCGAAGCTCCTGTCCACGCTGACCGCGGCTGACCAGGTGCCATTGCCGGCCTGTGAAGCGCGCACCGTGCAGCTGCCGGCCGCCACGAGCGTGACGGTCGCCGCGGAGACGGTGCAGATGCCCGCCGTCGTGCTGCTAAAGACCACGGTCAGGCCGGAGGACGCGGTGGCGGACACGGTGAACGGGGCGTCGCCTAGCGTCCGATCATCGAGAGCGCCGAAGGTGATCGACTGGACTAGAGCCGCGACAAGACGCTCGTCGTATGGATTGCCGCCAGTGGGTACGATCACCTCGGAGCCGACGCCGTCCACGTCATTGACGGCGTCGTCAAAGCTGAAATAGCCCTGGTACCAGGTGTCCCGGTAGCCGGTCATCGAGAACTTCAGGACGTAGTCGCCGGCGCCGTCGGCTCCCAGGGAGATGGAGTACGTCCCGTCGGCGGTGGTGGTGTCGGTGCCGACCTCGTTCTCGTTCAGATCGTAGACCGTGACGGTCGCACCCTCTATCTCGACGCTCGTGTCGTTGTCGAACACCGCGCCGGTGATCGCGTCGGACTGGAGATTCTCGTCGTATGGATTGCCGCCAGTGGGCACAGTCACCACGGAGCCGACGCCGTCCACGTCATTGACAGCGTCGTCAAAGCTGAAATAGCCCTGGTACCAGGTGTCCAGGTAGCCGGTCTTCGAGAACTTCAGGACGTAGTCGCCGGCGCCGTCGGCTCCCACGGAGATGGAGTACGTCCCGTTGGCGGCGGTGACGTCGGTACCGACCTCATCCTCGTTCAGGTCGTAGACCGTGACGGTCGCACCCTCTATCTCGACGCTCGTGTCGTTGTCGACCACCGTACCGGTGATCGCGTCGGACTGGAGGTTCTCGTCGATCCCGCTCGCTCCCGGCACGGTCACGATCGAGGACGGATCGCCGGCGGCGTCGTCGAAGCTCAGCCAGCCCGAGTACCAGGTGTCTAGGTATCCGGTCTTCGAGAACTTCAGGATGTAGTCGCCGTCGACGAGATCGACGATCGCGTACGTGCCGTCGTCAGCTGTGGTCGCGGCCGCGCCGATCTGGTCGCCCGCGGAGTTGTGAGCAGTGACCGTGACCCCGGCGATGAATTCGCTCGTGTCGTTGTCGTACACCGTGCCGGTGATCGAGTCCACCGCACTCGCCGGCCGGGCAGGGGCGACCATAGCCATTATCAGTGCGGCCACGAGCGTCAACCCGCGGATCCGAACGTTCACCCTTCCACCCGCCCTGGACCGGTCCTCGCTACCGCGTCCGCGCACATCGTCGGAGGAAGTGAGGCGAGCAGGCAATACGCCGTTCGGCGTAACGCTGGCTCACGTCCCCGTCCGGGAGCGTTCCCAGATCCAAGCCGCGAGCGCCGTGCGGTTACCCACGCCGACCTTCGCGTAGAGACGTTCGAGGTGCTTCTTCACCGTCAGCGGTGAGAGGCCGAGCTCGCGGGCGATCTCCTCGTTGGTCAACCCGCGGGCAACGAGCTGCGCGACGGTCACCTCACGCGGGCTCAACCCGCGCTCACGAAGCCGGTCCGGATCGCTGGCCCCGCCGCTGTCGGATCTGGCGGCTGTGAACACGGGACCGATGATCAACGAAGGCCCAGCGGCCTCAATACGCCGTTCGGCGTATTACGCCGGGCAGGGCAGCGCCAGCGACCTGGATCACGAGGCCTGCGATACGCGAAGGCGGTGGCTCTGGGCTAGGACGAAATTGCGCGCTGGTACGCGGCCGGTGTCACCGCGTAAGCCCGCTTGAAGTGGCGCGTGAGGTGCGCTTGGTCGAAGAATCCGGCGTCCACGGCCGCCGGCGGCGTGCCCGCAGCGAGCTGGCGGCGAGCCTCGGCAACCCGGAGCTGGGTCTGGTACGCGTGCGGCGGCAGGCCGTAGGAACGCGCGAACGATCGGACAAGGTGGTAGCGGCTGAGACCGGTCACCTCACTGAGCTCGCGAATGGTCACGGACGTGGTCGCATGCGCATGCAGATACTCCCGGGCGCGAGCGAGGAGGGCGTCGGGCGCATGGGTCGGCTCGCGGACGAACCCTTCGCCGCATTCCTCGAGCACCATCCGTAGCACGCCCACGAGTCGCGTCTCTTTCTCGAGCGGGTCCATCTCAGCCGAGCCGGCCGCGGCGCTGAGCCTGGCAAGGGCCGCCATCAGGCCGCGCGAATCCGTCGAAGCCATCCGGAAGTGCGGGCGGTCTCCCAGCCCGAGCTCGTCGGCGATCGCGGCGACCATCGCGCGCTCGACCTTGATGACGTAGTAGCTCGACGGCCCGTACAGCCGGTGGTTCGCGTGGAGCGTGTCCGGCTCGAGCAGATAGACGGCGTCCGGCCGACACGGAATGTGCCAACGGCGGTAGGTGTAGGACGCGCCCCCGTCGTGCTCGTTGTCCTCGGGCGGGAGGACGCAGAGCTCGTACTGCTCGTGGAACACGCGCCACAGACGCTGCGCCCCCGACGCGAGGATCCACTCGGTGCCGGCGAGGGTCCGCCCATCGAGAAGCCGGATACGCTCACCGGGCACGTCTGTCGGCGCGTCTACACCGGGCAACGCCAGGAGCGAAGCGAACGCGCCCGGCGCCATCCCACCCTCCCACGCGGCGCGGCGAACGGCGGGAGTATCCGCGCGTGCGGGCGCACTCGCAAGCCGTCGGGCTCGCGCTTCACCGATCGACCATCGCGCTACGGACGCCATGCGCTACACGGTGGGCGCCGTCGCCCGCCGAAGCGGCGGCTCATTACTCGGCCTCGTCGGGAAGCGCGTACGTGACCACGGTCGGCCGGATGACGGCGTCAACCTGCTCGATGTTCAGATCCTGCTCTGCGACGGCGACCGCGAGCCGAAGACCTCGTCGGCTATCGCCGCCTCCCGATCACCGCACGAAGGCGAAAGGGCGAAGGCCGGAACCTAGCCGCAGCGGACCGTGCCGCATAGGCGACCTCCGGACTCCCCCGCTCAGGTCCACCGAAGTGTGGTCGACCTGCGGGAAGACGTATATCAGGCGGGGACTTCGACCAGCTGCTCCTCACGGGCAAGCTCCTCAGCGGCCGCGGTAAGAGCGGGAAGGTTCAGCGAGCGTCCGAGCGCCGCCATGTGCGCGAAGAAGTTGGGGTTCTGGATCAGGATGATGTTCTTCTCCATGCAGTAGCTGAACAGCTCGGACAGCGGCAGGCCCACCGCCGCCGCGGCTTGAGCGAGCGTCATGCCTGCTTGATACAGGCGGACCCCCTCAGACGCGATCTCCTCGCGGAGTCCGCGGGCAAGGGACGACTGGAGGACCGGCTGCTGGGTCGAGAGTCCACGGAGTTGCCGCAACCGCTCGGTCATCTGGGCCTCTGCCGGTCCCATTCGGATGGTCCGCGCCACCCGCGCAGAGCGCTTTGCCTTCTCCGCAACTTTCATCCGTTCCCCGCGTCCCATCATCTTCTCCCCCTTGCTCCGCCTACGGTGCCCGCTCGATCAGCCTGGTGGCGTCGGCTGAGAGCTTGCCGTGCGTGATGTTGCTGAGCCTACTCAGTAGATGCAGGGCCTCCCTCTTTCCTAGGAAACCAGCGTAAACAACAGCCGCGATCATCTCGGGCACGCTGACTGTCTGAAGCGCCAGCCGAGGGCAGCCTGCTCTCGACACTCAAGGACTATGAGGCTGCGCGTGCGGTGCTCCTCGAGGCGGAGGATCTGTTCTGCCGGCTCCAGGACCGCTTCAACCTCGCATGGACGCTGAACCTGATCGGTATCGTGGCGATGCTCAGCGAGCCCCGGGACGCCGCAGCGGCGCGGCGCGCGTTCACGGAGGGACTTCGCCTCTTCGTTGACTCGCACGATGCGACAGGTGTCCCGCTCGTGCTCGCAAACTTCTCGGCGCTGGCGCAGGACACCGGCGACCGCCAGCGCGCGGTGCGCCTGGCCGGCGCGGCGCACGCGCTCGCGCAGCGAGCAGGATTCGGCCTCTCGGCGTTCGTCGGACCGGTCATGCCGGTCATCACGGAGTCCATGATCGGCGAGCCCGACCAAGACGAGTGGGCCGAGGGGCTCGCCATGGATACGGATCGAGCCGTGGCCTACGCGGTGGAGGCTGGAGCGGCGTAGGACCACCGGCAACGAACTCGGGGGAGGGCGCTGAAAGATGCTTAACGGCATCGCGCCGTTCGGGCAGCTCGGTCGCTGGCGGTCCTCCGGTCGCGCTTCCGCCAGCGCATCAGTGATCAATGCCGTGAGCCCACCGAACCACCCCAACAGGACCATCCGCCCGTGCCTACCGGATGGTGAAGACGCAGCAGTCCCCGCGCAACTCCGTAATGGGTCCGGAAACCTTCGGGTGGTACCCCTCGAGGCTGAAGAAGACCTTCGTTCCGCTCGGGACGGAGGGGATCGTGACCGACGTCGCTGAACCGATCACGTAGCCCGGGTTGGAAAGCCACGGACACACGCTCTCCGCGTAGCCGACCGGACCGGGGCTCATCGCGACGCAGTACGACGTCACCCCTGGGACCGGGTCCCAGCTGATCGTCGCGCCTTGACGGATGGTGTCCCCGTCCTCGTAGTTCAACCCGGTGATGTAGCGATACACGAGCAGCTCGTATCCGAACGGCACGACCTGATCGGCGCAGACCTGGGTGCCTTGGTCATAGCCGAGGCCGTCCAGATAGAGAGGTTGCTCTGGGACCTCGAGCCAGATCGTGGATCCAGCCGGGATGCCAAGGATCTCGAAGGTGCCGTCGGCCTGGCTCGTCGCGGACGCGAGAACGCGCCCCCGTTCGCTCCCCTCTCGCGCCTCCACGATCACGCCTCCGACCGGCACATCGACGTTCGGTCCTCCATATCCGACGATCCCGCTCACTCCCGTGCGGGCCGGATCGCCACCTGACGTAGCACAGGTCGGGGAGGGCGACGGTGTGGGCGTGGATACCGGGGTCGGCTCGGCTGTCGGTGCGGGCGTCGGCGTCCGGACCGGCGAGGGTGCTGCGGGCGTGGCCGACGCTGCGACCGGAGAGGCGGTCGTCGCCAGCGCTGCAGAGGGGCTCGGTGCCGGCGTGGTGGTCGTCGCGCCGGCGGCTAGCGTGGTGCTCGTGGGCTGAGCGGTCGTGAGGCCGGGCGAACTCGTCTCGCTCGCGCTCGGTGACGGTGTCGTGGCTGCCGCGGTCGTAGCGGACGTGGCGACGGCCGTCGGCGATGCTGCTGGAGGGTTGGACGCAGGGAGCGCGGCACCACCATCTCCTGCGCACGCCGCGAGGAGGATGCCGGCCATCGACACCGCTGCCCTGCGCATGTCCCCTTCCCCAGCCGATGGGAGGATGCCGCATCGGTCGGGAGGCGTCTAGAGGCGGCCGCCCTTCTGGCGGACCCGCGCGAGGAGCTGCTGGCCTTCACCATTGCTCGAGTTGATCGCGCCTCACGCGGACCGCTGCCAGTAGCGCGTGAAGGATCTCAACACGTCGCGCCGCTCCCTGTCGGACAGCGCTCCGGGGAACGGTGAGTTCTGACGAAGATCCCGGGCATGCGGTGTGGAGGATGTCCCGCTCGCCGTAGAACTTCCGGCGGTCCTCTGACCCATCAGGCCGCGGTCCTCGATGATGTCACCTCCTTCGTGTGGCGGTCGAGCGCGCGCTCGAGCAGCCACATGTCGCGGTAGCCGTTGATGCGGCGGAAGCGCTTCTCGCGCTCGAGCACCGCCGCGGCGGTCCAGCGCAGGGCCATCTTTCCGCTCTTCCAGTTCTTGACGTTGTGCTCGACAGCGCGGATGCCGTCGTTGAGCGACTCGATGGGATTCGTCGACTTGAAGGTCTTGATCAGCGCGGGCGAGAGCCCCAGGCGCGCGATGGTGAGCGTCTCCTCGAGGCCCTCGCGGATGCTCGCCGCGGCCCCCGGGTGGGCCTCCTCGAGCGAGTCGGCGAGCCGGCGGAGCGATCGCTCGGCCTCGTCGGGATCATCTTTGTGCCAGGCCTCATCGAGCTTCCGCCCGATGACCGGCCGGAGGCCCTCGGGCAGGTGGTCGGTGACGTTCTCGCGCTTGTGCCAGCGGCATCTCGCCACGGCCGCGAGGTCGCCGTACGCGTCGGCGATGGCCCTGCGGATGGCCTTGCCGCCGTCGATGACGAAGAGCAGGGCGCGGTCGGTGGGGAGGCCCCGCTCTATGAGGTTCCCGAGGAGCGCCTTGCAGACGGCGGCGTTCTCCGTCGTCCCTTCCCAGAGCCCGAGGGTGTGCTTGTGGCCCTTTTCGTCGACGCCGAGGGCGACGACGATGGTGTACCCGCCGATCTCGATGCCGTCGGTGAACAGAGCGAGGAGCCGGAGCGGGGCGAGGTCGCGCGCGCGGAGCTGCGCGAGCTTGGCGGCCGTGGCCTGGACGAAGCGGCGCGAGACCGCGGAGCGGCCGGTGCCTCTCGTCCGCAGCTGATCGCCCACGGGCTCCAGGGCGTCGCGGTAGTGGCGCGTGGAGAGGCCCGCGAGCATGCGCCCGAGGGCGGCCTCGGTGAGCGGGTCGCGGTCGGCCACGGCTTCGTACGTGGGGAGCAGCAGCTCCTTGCCGTCACGGCCGCGGGCACGCGGCCGCTCGACCTCGACGAGCCGACCGCCGAGCGTGACGAAGCGGGCCTCCCGTCCGTGGCGGTACGCGGTGCGCTCCGGGCGGTGTTTGCCCTTGGGGCCGACGAGGTGCGTGAGCTCGGCCTCGAGGAGCTCCCTCAGGACCAAGAGGCCGGAGGCGACGGACAGTGAGAGCAGGTGCTCCTTGGCGGCACGCGCGAGTTCGGCGAGGGCGAGCGTGACCTGCGCGGGCATATCGACGTCGGCGAGGTGATGCTTTGCGACGACGCGGGGACGCGTTACCTTGGCCATGGCGGTCCTCCTTTTGTGTTGCAGCCCCATCTCTATCAGATGGGTGGGAGGACCGCCTTCAAATTCCACGGGCTACGGGACAACCTCGGTGAGTGGCCCGCCCTCTCG
>JBOGTE010000074.1:0-10001 GCA_050692015.1 Candidatus Limnocylindria bacterium | reverse complement strand
ACCTGCCGGACGTGATCGACCTCTACGGCGACGCCTCGCGCACGTACTTCACGGCGGAGCGCCTGCGGCGCGAGATCTACTGCGCCGTGTACGTGGACGGCCGGATCGCCTCCGCGGCGGGAACGCATGTGCGCTCGCAGGACGCGCAGGTCGCCGCCGTGGGGAACGTGCTCACGCGAATGCCCTACCGGGGCCGCGGCATGGCGACGTCCGTGACCTCCGCCGTGACCGAGGCGGCCCTCACCGAGCACCGGGACGTGGTCCTCAACGTGCGCGAGGACAACAGCGTCGCCATCGCCGTCTACGAGCGGCTGGGATACCGGCCGCACGCGCGCTTCGTCGAGGGGCCGGCCGTACGGCGCGCGCCCTGGGAGCGCATCACGAACATCTGGAGGAAACAGTCATGACAGTGGCCACCAAGCCGCCCGCGTACGACGTCGCGGACCTGGGCCTCGCCGACCTTGGGTCCCGCCGGACCGAGTGGGCGGGGCGCGAGATGCCGGTGCTGCGTCAGATCAGGGAGCGCGTCGCCAGGGAGCGGCCCTACGAGGGCATCCGGATCGCGGCGTGCCTCCACGTGACGACCGAGACCGCGAACCTGGTCCAGGCTTTCCGCGACGGCGGTGCCAGCGTGGCCCTGTGCGCCTCGAACCCGCTCTCCACACAGGACGACGCAGCCGCCGCGCTGGTCGAGCGCGACGGCATCTCCGTCTTCGCGCGCAAGGGCGAGGACCGCGACACCTACTATCGCCACATCCAGGCCGTGCTCGAGACCAGGCCGCACGTCACCATGGACGACGGCGCGGACGTGGTGACCCTGCTCCACACCGAGCGCAAGGACCTCCTCGCGGGCGTCCGCGGCGGCACCGAGGAGACGACCACCGGGGTCATCCGCCTGCGCGCCATGGCCAAGGAGGGCGTCCTCGCGTACCCCATCGTCGCGGTGAACGAGGCGCAGACCAAGCACATGTTCGACAACCGCTACGGCACCGGCCAGTCCGGCGTGGACGGCCTGCTGCGCTCGACCAACATCCTCATCGCCGGCAAGACGGCGGTGGTGTGCGGCTACGGCTGGGTCGGGCGCGGGGTGGCGGAGCGCCTCCGGGGCATGGGAGCCATCGTGCTCATCTGCGAGGTGGATCCGCTGCGCGGCCTCGAGGCGGCCATGGACGGCTACGAGGTGGCCACCGTCGCGGAGGCGGCGGGGCGCGGCGACATCTTCTTCACCGCGACGGGCAACCTGAACGTGCTGGGTAAGGACCACTTCCCGCTGATGAAGGACGGGGCGCTCCTCGCGAACGTCGGCCACTTCAACGACGAGATCGAGATCCCGGCGCTGGAGCAGCTGGCCCGCTCGAAGCGCACCGTGCGGCCGTTCGTCGAGGAGTACCGCCTCGCGGACAGGAGCATCTTCCTGCTCGCGGAGGGCAGGCTGCTGAACCACGCCGCCGCCGAGGCGAACCCGGCGGCCGTGATGGACATGTCCTTCTCGAACCAGCTGCTGGCGGTGGAGTACCTGCTCCGCGAGAAGCTCGATCCGGACGTGTACAGCGTCCCGGCTGGCCTCGACAAGGAGATCGCCAGGATGAAGCTCGCGGCCATGGGGATGAGGATCGACACGCTGACCAAGGCCCAGAGCGACTACGCGGACTCCTGGAAGGCGGGGACCTAGGCCGATGACCACCAGCTTCATGGCCGCCGAGCGGCTCCTCTTCACCAGCGAGTCGGTCACCGAGGGCCACCCCGACAAGCTCTGCGACCAGGTCTCGGACGCGATCCTGGACGAGATCCTGCGGCAGGACCCCAACTCGCGTGTCGCCTGCGAGACCGCGACGACGACGGGCACGGTCTTCGTGCTCGGCGAGATCACCACGCACGGCTACGTGGACCTCCAGAAGCTCGTGCGCGAGGTCGTGAGGGAGATCGGCTACACCGACGCGGCCACGGGCTTCGACTACCAGACCTGCGGCGTCATCTCGGCCATCAAGCCGCAGTCACACGAGATCGCCATGGGCGTGGACCACTCCCTCGAGTCCAAGCAGGGCATCGACCCGGACGAGCTGGGCGCGGGCGACCAGGGAATGATGTTCGGCTTCGCCGTGGACGAGACGCCCGAGCTCATGCCGCTCCCGATCACGCTCGCCCACGGGGTCGCCCGGCGCCTCTCCGAGACGCGCAAGCGCGGCGACCTCTCGTACCTTCGACCGGACGGCAAGAGCCAGGTGACCGTCGAGTACTCGCGCGGGCGGCCGGTGCGCGTGGACAAGGTCGTCGTAGCCGCACAGCACGATCCGGGGGTCCCGTACTCCCAGCTTCGCGACGACGTCATCGAGCGGGTGATCCGGCCGGCTTGCGGCGAGCTCATCGACGCTCGCACGACCTACGTCGTGAACGGGACCGGAGCCTTCACGATCGGCGGACCGATGGGTGACGCCGGCCTCACCGGGCGCAAGATCATCGTGGACACCTACGGCGGCTACGCGCGCCACGGCGGCGGCGCCTTCAGCGGCAAGGACGCGACGAAGGTGGACCGCTCGGCCTCGTACGCGGCGCGCTACGTGGCAAAGAACGTCGTCGCCGCGGGCCTGGCGGCTCGCTGCGAGGTCCAGGTCGCGTACGTGATCGGCGTCGCGCACCCGGTGTCGGTGAACGTGGAGACCTTCGGCACCGGCACCATCCCCGACGACCGGATCCGGGCCCTGATCGACGAGCACTTCGACTTCCGTCCCGGCGCCATCATCGAGCGGTTCGGGCTACGACGCCCGATCTTCCGGCAGACGGCCTCGTACGGCCACTTCGGCCGGCCCGACCTCGACCTGCCGTGGGAGCGGACCGACATGGCCCAGGTGTTGCGAGCGGCCGCCGGCACCGGCCGGAAGGTGACGACGCCGGCCGGATAGACGGGGCGAGCGAGGATCCGGCTTTGCCGGTCCAAGCGAGTCCACTATTGATCGAGCGGAGCGAGGCGGCGAGGCACGGCGATGCGGGAGCGAGCCGGGTCGAGCGCGTAAGGCGGCGGCGCTCGCTCGGCAACAGGGCGGGCGGCCCGACATGGCCCCGCTCTTGCATGCAAGGCCTCCGATACAGCGCGAAGGAGGCTGGCAATGAGCGAGAACGTCTTGGTACGTCCCTCGGCGACGTCGTGGGGCGCGGTGCTCGGAGGCTGGCTCGGCGCGGTCGGTGCCGCGGCGCTCATTGCGCCTGTGGTCGCCGGGATCCTCGCCGGTCGCCCGGCCGTTCCCAATGACCTCGGACTCGCGGTGCCCGTCGTTATCGGGCTCATGATCGCGTACCTGCTGGGCGGCTACATCTCGGGCCGGATGGCGGGCTACAACACCAGCTGGCACGGGATGATGACCGCGTTCTTCGGGCTCTTCGTGACACTTATGGTCCTGGTCGCGGCGGCCGCGGCGGAAGCTGGGTTCCTCGCCGCATCCGGCGTCCGCTCGCTGGCGGACGTCTTCCCGGGCATCCGCCAGCTCGACCTCCGCACGCTCGGAGACTCCGTCACATTCGGCGCGATATTGGGATTTTTGGTGTCGATCTTCGCGGGATGGCTCGGCGGTCTGCTGGCACCCGACCGGTACGCGGTGCCGGTGACGACCGTGCCGGCCAGCGACGTCGTCTCGACGGGCCCCGTGGTCGGTCCAGCGGCGTCGGCGGCGCGCGAGCGGCGCGTCGAGGAGCACCGGGTCGAGCGCCGCCCGCACTACCGCGTCCTTCCGGCTCTCGGCAGCAAGGGCGGTGAGCGCGAGGAGACGGTCGAGGGAGAGACCGAGGTCCGCGAGATCAAGAAGGACTAGTACTAGCCCGTTCGGCTCATGACGCTCGTCCTGAGCCGAACGGGTCATTGCGCGCGTTGCGTCGCCGGCGTAGACCGCCGGCATGCTCGTCAGTAGGATCGCATACGACAGATTCGTGATGGAGCTCCCGCTCGCCGAGCCGGGATGGCAGCCCCTCGAGGACGCGGAGGTCGCGCACGACATCGCCGGGTGGCTCTGGCAGTTCGGCCCCACTCCGCTGATCGCGATCGTCGAGCACGACGGAGACCTTCCGCGGTGGCTGTCGGACCGGACCACGTACAAGGTGCCGTGGAAGGGCCGGCCGTCAACGGCGCTCATCCTCGAGGACCGGGACGACGTGCAGCGGTTCGTCCAGGCGGGTTCGCCGCACGCCAGCACCAACTTCCTGTGGCCGCGTGTCTCGCCGGCGAAGACCTTCGAGGCGCTGTGCACGAACGGCGGCGAGGGGTGGACGGGGGCGGTCGATGCGCACGCTCGCGTGACCGACGGCCACCTCGACGTGCTCCAGCTCCAGCCGGTCTAGGCGGCCAAGCCGCCTTTTCTTACGCGGGGGGCTGCGGCCCCCCGCCGGCACCCCCCTGGCCCCTGCGCTCCTCGGGAACCCCGGCCTCGGCGGTCGCGCCGAGCTCCCGCGTACGGCGGTAGGCCGCGTACACCGCGCGCGACAGGACCGTGCGCAGGGCACCCTTCTCGAGCTCGTACACGGCGGCCGCGCTCGTCCCACCGGGCGAGGTCACCTGGTTCCGGAGCTCCGCCAGGTGCCGGCCGCTCGCGCGCGCGAAGGCCGCGGATCCCTCGACGGTCCGGAGCACCAGCTCCTCCGCGACGCGGCGCGAGAACCCCAGGTGCACGCCGGCGTCCACCAGCGCCTCCATGAGCAGGAAGACGTACGAGGGGCCGGTCCCGGACAGCGCGGTGGCGCGGTCGATGTCCTCCTCGACCTCGGCGTGCAGCACCTCGCCCAGCGCGCCCAGGATCAGTCGGGCCAGCTCGCGCTGGTCGGCTGTCACTTCGTCGGTGGAGGTCCAGACCGTCACGCCCATCCCGACCTGCGCCGGGGTGTTCGGCATGGAGCGGACGATGGCCTCGTGGCCCAGGCCCAGCCGCAGCGAGCGGAGCGTGGCCCCGGCCACGATCGAGAGGACCAGCTGCTCGCGCTTCAGCTTCCCGTGCAGCTCGCGCATCACGCCCGTGAGGACCTGTGGCTTGACCGAGAGGACGACGACGTGCGCGCCCTTCGCCGCCTCGGCGTTCGACGCGAGCGCGCGGACGCCGAAGCGCTTCGCGAGCTCCGCCCGCCGCTCCCGCCGCGGCCCCGTGACCGTGACGTGCGAGGGCGGTACGAGGTGACGCTCCAGGAGGCCGCGGACGACGGCCTCGGCCATCGTGCCGCCGCCCAGGAACGCCAGGCGCTTCGAGCGGAGTGGCATGTAGGTGCTGAATACTGCGGCAGTGCGCGTGGGGCCGTACGAGGTCGAGATCTTCAGCGACGGGGTCTTCCGCCTGGACGGCGGGTCCATGTTCGGGATCGTGCCCAAGGTCCTCTGGGAGCGGGTCAAGCCGGCCGACGAGCGCAACCGCATCCCCATGGACATGAACTGCCTGCTGATCCGCGACGGCGCCGGCCACGTGGTCGTGGTCGAGACCGGAGCGGGCACCAAGCTCACGGAGAAGCAGCGCGACGTCTTCGGTATCGACCAGCCTCCGGCGCTGCTGGGCGAGCTGGCCCGCCGCGGGGTGCGCCCGGACGAGGTGACGCTGGTAGTGAACACGCACCTGCACTTCGACCACTCCGGTGGGAACACCTACCGCGACGGGGAGCGCCTGGTGGCGACCTTCCCGCGCGCCTCCTACGCCTTCCAGCGTCTCGAGTGGCAGGACGCGCTGGCCGCCAACGAGCGAACGCGCGGCTCCTACTTCGAGGACGACTACCGGCCGCTGGAGGCCGCCGGCCGCCTGGAGCTGGTCGAGGGCGACGCCGAGGTGCTGCCGGGCCTCTGGCTCGAGCGGGTGCAGGGCCACACGCGGGGGACGCAGACGGTCCGCGTCACGTCGGGCGCGGACACGGTCTTCTTCTCGTCCGACTTCATGCCCGACCGCCACCACCTGCCGCTGCCCTGGATCCCGGCGTTCGACCTGTTCCCGCTCGACACGCTCGAGGCGAAGCGTTCCATCCTTCCGCGGGCCGCGGGGGAGAGATGGGTCGTCGGCTTCACCCACGACGTGCCGCGCTTCGGCCACATCGCCCTCGTGGACGGGCGCTACCGGTTCGAAGAGACGGAGCGGTGACCGCCGGCGACCCCGACCTGCCGCCGACCGCCTCCACCGTGATCGTCGGCGGCGGGATCGTCGGAGCGGCGTGCGCCTTCTTCCTTGCGGATCGGGGAGAGGACGACGTCGTCCTCGTGGAGCGGGCGACGCTCGGTTCCGGGACCACCAAGGGCGGCCTGGGCGGCATCCGCCACCAGTTCACGGACGCGCTCGACGTGCGCCTCTCGCTGATGGCAACCGAGTTCTGGCGCGAGTTCGGGAGCTTCACCGGCAGCGCGCACGAGTTCGAGGAGAACGGCTACCTGTTCCTGGCGGAGACCGCCGAGGGCCTGGCGCATCTCCGGGAGCCGCTGGCCCTCTACGAGCGCCTGGGCCTCGCGGTCGAGATGCTCGACCGCGAGCGGATCGAGGAACTCGTGCCGGGGATCCGCACCGACGACCTGGCCGGAGGGCGCCTGTGCCCGCGCGACGGCTACGGCGACCCCGGGAGCGCGCTCGCCGGCTTCGCCGCGGCCGCGCTCCTCGGCGGCGTGCGCATCTTCGAAGGTACGGAGGTCGAGGGGATCGTCCGCGAGGGCGACCGCGTTACGGGCGTTCGCACGGCTCGCGGCGATCTGAAGGCGGAGCGTGTACTGCTCGCGACCGGCTGCTGGACCGCCCCGCTCGCCGCGACGGCCGGCGTCAGCGTTCCCATCTGGCCGTATCCGCGCTCGATCATGGAGTCGCAGCCGATACCGCGGCTCGTCGGCATCCCGCTGGTGATCGAGTGGGAGTCGGGCTTCCACTTCCGCCCCAAGGAGGGCCGGCAGCGCTTCGCGATGCCGAACCTGACGACCGGCGGCGCGATCGAGAAGGGGCCGGCCGCGCCTCCGGGTTCCTTCGAGGGGCTCGCGTACCCGCCGCTGGAGGTGCCCGCCTCGCTCGAGCCGTGGGTTCGCGCGCGCGCCGCCTGGCGCCACCCCGCGTTCGCCGACCTCGAGATCACCTCCCGCTGGTCCTGCTACTACGAGATGACGCCGGACGACCATCCGGTGGTCGGACGCGTGCCCGAGGTCGAGGGCCTCTACGTCGCCGCCGGCTTCTCCGGGCACGGGTTCATGCACACGCCCGCCATCGCGCAGCTGGTCGTCGAGGAGATGCTGGACGGCGAGGCCACCACGCTCGACATCTCGGATCTGTCTCTGGAGCGCTTCCGCTCGGGCCGCCGTCCGTTCAGGGCGACCGTGCTCTAGGTACGCCCGGCGGGCCGCGGGACTCTCGAGAGCCATTTACCAGCCGAGCCTCAGTGGTGTATACATACACCATGGACGAGCTCGAGCGGACCCAGGTCTATTTGACGCGTGCGGAGCTCTCCGCCCTGGACCGCATCCGCCGGGAGACCGGTGTGACCCAGTCGGAGCTGGTGCGGAGGGCCATCGACCGCGTCTATCTCGGCCGGGCTCGGCTGTCGAAGGACGAGCGTCTCCGGATCATCCAGGCTGCCGCTGGCGCTTGGTCCGGGCGCACGGAGACCGGCGCCGAGTACGTCGAGCGTCTGCGCTCCGGCCGCCTCGGCCGTCTCCACGCCCGCGAGCGGTGAAGTACGCCATCGACACGTCCGTACTGGTGGACCTCCTCCGCGAGTACGAGCCAGCCGAGGAGCTCTTCGAGCGTCTCACCGAGGAGGAAGCGGATCTCATGAGCTCGTACGTGATCCGCGCAGAAGTCCTGGCGGGTATGCGCCCCGATGAGGAGCGGCGGACACGCGATCTGCTCGGGCTGATCGAGTGGCTCCCTATCGGAGAGCCCGAATCCGAAGCGGCAGGCGTCCTCGGCCGCCAGCACCTACCCGCAAACCGCGGGATCGACACGCCGGACCTGCTCCTCGCCGAGCTGGCGCAGCGTCAGGGCGCCGAGGTCCTGACCATGAACGTGAAGCACTTCCAGGAGATGTTCCCCGGCATTCGATCGCCCTACTCGTACGAAGGCGGTCGCTCGTCCGGATAGAAGTACACGGCCTCGGCCGGAGCCCGGATGAAGGTCGCCCGTCGAAGTTCGGGAATAGCGGGCACGTCAAAAGGCTAAGCAGGACAGCAACGGGAGCCGAACGCAGCCTTGACGACCATGGACACTCAGGAACCTTGACCACTCAAGACCGGTAAGAGGGCCAGATGACTGCGGGTCTTCGGCTTGCAGCGCTGCGCGCGTTCGGCGCGTTCCTGCTCACTTCGCTCCTCGTCGTGTGGCTCGCCGACCTGGCGCTCTCGAATGCCAGCCTCGGGAGCCTGACCATAGGCGTGCTCCTGCGCGGGACCGACCCCTTCAAGGGCCAGACCGTGCTCGAGGCGGTCGCCGTGTCGATCGGCCGCAGCGGCGCGCTTCTCGCGGTCGCACTGTTCGCGGCCGCGGTCGTCGGCATCGGCGCGGGAGCCGCGTACTCGCTCTCGTCGTCCCGCGCGCTGCGCGGCATCGCCTGGGCGGTCGGCACCGCCGGCGTGTCGCTGCCCTCGTTCTTCTGGGCGATGCTCCTCCAGCTAGTCGTCGTGCTCGTGTTCGTGCGCACGCAGACGCGCATCCTGCCGACCGCGGGATTCGGCATCGACGAGCACCTCATCCTCCCGGCGCTGGCCCTCGGCGCGCGTCCGGCGGCCTACCTCTTCCGCACCAGCGCGACCGCGCTCGACCAAGTGAGGCACGGCGACTACGTGCGCACCGCGCGGGCCAAGGGCCTGCTCGAGGGGGTGATCGCCAGGCGCCACGTGCTGCCCAACGCCGCGCCCGCGATCGTGTCGGGGCTCGGCCTCGGCATGCGCACCGCGCTCTCGAGCCTGGCCATCGTCGAGTACGTCTTCTCGTGGAACGGCGCCGGGTTCGCCTTCATCCACGCGCTAGCGAACGGCCGCATCGCGTTCGCGACCCTCATCGCCGTCGTGTTCGCCCTCGTCTTCGCGGCCCTCGCGGTCGGGATCGACGCCGTCGCGCGCGGCTTCGTGCCGAGGTCCCGGACCTGAGCGCGGCGCTGGCAGCGGTCTACATGGGCGCGGTCACGGTGGCGGTGCTCGCGAGCCTTGTTGCGCTCGCCGGCATGGTCGTTGAGCGAAGAGGGCGGCGGACCGAGGTCCCGTTGCATCAGACGGACGGCTGGCGCTTCCTGACGAACGTCCCGTTCGTCGTCGGCACGGTCGGCATCGCGGCGATCGTATTCATCGCGCTCTTCGGGCCGCAGTTGGCGCCCTCGGATCCGCAGGCGCAGCGCGTGATCATCTTCTACCCGGGCGCGAGCTTCGCGGCGCCGCCGACGCCTCCGGACCAGTACAACCTGCTGGGCACCGACCCCCTCGGCCGCGATCAGCTGTCGCGGCTCCTCTGGGGGGCGCGCCTAACGCTCACGGTGGTGCTTCTGGGCCTGCTGGGCCGTGGCCTCCTCGCCGTGACCCTCGGCGTGCTCGCTGGCTGGCGCCGCGGATCCTGGATCGACCACGGCGTCGGCCACGTCACCAACGCGGTAGGCGGGCTGCCTCAGCTGATGCTGGCCCTGCTCCTGGTCATCGCCTTTCAGCAGCTGGGGCAGGGGATCACGGGGTTCGTCCTGGCGCTCGCGCTGGTCGGCTGGGCCGAGCTCGCGCAGTTCGTGCGCGCGGAGGTCGTGCGTGTCGTGGCGACGCCGCACGTCGAGGCCGCCCGCACGCTCGGCGCCACCGGCGGCCATGTCGTCCGCAAGCACGTTCTGCTGGATCTCGCGCCGCAGCTGCTCGGCCTGCTCGCCCTCGAGGCCGGGTCGGTGCTCCTGCTCCTGGCGGAGCTCGGGTTCATCGGCTTCTTCATCGCCGGCGGGGTCTTCTACGTCAGCGACAGCGGTGCGCCGATCCTGCCTGTCCGCGACCGCGCGCCGGAGTGGGGGCAGATGCTCGCCGGCGCGCGCCAGTACGCGTTCGACCACCAGTACGT
>JBOGTE010000073.1:0-10080 GCA_050692015.1 Candidatus Limnocylindria bacterium | reverse complement strand
GGCTACGGGACAACCTCGCGGTGTGTCCGATGTGAGAACTCGTATGACGAGATCGGGCCCCCCTCGAGAGTCGTCTCCCTCGCAGCGAAGGTCAGGTGGCCTGCATACGACTGAAGCCGGCTATCTCGAGCGGGTGCGCGGGGTCGGGATAATGCCGCAGTGTCACGGTCGGAGGAGGCACTCGCGCCGGCCCGCGCCGACCTACCGTCGGGGACCGTCACGTTCGTGTTCACGGACATCGAGGGCTCCACGAAGCTGGCGCACGGGCTGGGCACCGAGCGCTGGGGCGAGGTCCTCGCGCAGCACGCGTCCGCGATCCGCGCCGCGTACCGGGCGCACCGGGGCGTCGAGGTCCGCACGGAGGGCGACTCCTTCTTCCTTGCGTTCGAAGCGGCGCGCCACGCCGTGGGCTTCGCTGCGGAGGCGCAGCGCGCGCTCGCTGCGACGCGCTGGAAGCACGACGCGCCGGTCCGGGTACGAATGGGCATGCACACCGGCGAGGGCGCGCGGCCCGGAACGGTCGCGGACGCGAGCGACTACGTCGGCTACGAGGTCCACCTCGCCGCGCGCGTCGCCGCGGCGCCGCGCGGGGGCCAGGTCGTGATCTCCGCGGCCACCGCGCAGCTCACCGGTGACCAGCTGCCGCCAGGAGTGGCACTCCGCGATCTCGGCGAGCACCAGCTCAAGGACATCACGCAGCCGATCCGCTTGTACCAGCTCGTCGTAGATGGCCTGCCCAGTGACTTCCCGGCGCTTCGCACGCTCTCCGCCGTCGCCAACAACCTGCCGGTCCAGCTGACGTCGTTCGTAGGACGGCAGAGCGAGCTGGAGACCGCGCGCGGGCTCCTGGAGCGCACGCGCCTGGTCACGCTCGTCGGGCCGGGCGGGACGGGCAAGACGCGTCTTGCCATCGAGGTCGGATCCAGCGTGCTCGGTCGGTCCCCCGATGGCGTCTGGTTCGTGGACCTGTCGCCACTCAGCGCACGCGACCAGGCAGTACGGGCGATCGCCTCCGCCGTCGGGCTGATGGAAACGCGTCCGGCCCTCGGCGCAGCGCCAGCGCCGCCCGCCGAGCAGCCGCTGGAAGCCCTCACGCGGTCGCTGGCGGACCGCGAGCTGCTCTTGATCCTCGACAACTGCGAGCACCTGGTCGAGGCCTGCGCCTCCATCGCTCACACGCTCCTGACGGCGGGTCCCCGCCTGCGTGTACTGGCCACGAGCCGTGAGCCGCTGAACATCAGCGGCGAGACCGTGCTGCGTCTTCCACCTCTGACCGTCCCTGCGGCGCGCGCGAACGGCGGCGCGGCGGAGTCCGAGGCCGTCAAGCTCTTCGCCGAAAGAGCGAGCCGGGTCCGTCCGGGATTCGCCCTGACCGAGGAGAACCTCCCGGCCGTCGCTCAGATCACGCGCCGCCTGGATGGCCTCCCGTTGGCCATCGAGCTGGCGGCGGCGCGCGTGAAGGTCCTCACACCCCAGGAGATCGCGGGGCGGCTCGACGACGCGTTCAAGCTGCTGGGAAGCGGTTCGCGAGGAGGGACCCAGCGTCATCAGACGCTTCGCGCGACGATCGACTGGAGCTACGAGCTCCTCGAGGAGCGCGAGCGCGTTCTGTTCCGCAGGCTCGCCGTGTTCGTGGGAGGCTTCGACCACGCCGCCGCTGAGTTCGTAGCGGCGGGCGACGGCCTCGACGCGTTCGAGGTCCTCGACGCCCTCGAGGTCCTCGTGGATCGCTCGCTCGTGCTGGCCGAGTACGCGGGGGCGGGCAGCCGCTTCGGGATGCTCCAGACGATGGCGCAGTACGCACAGGAGAAGCTGGCCGAAGCGGGCAAGACGGCGAGCGTACGCGGCCGTCATCTCTCCTGGTGCCTCGACCTCGCCGAGAAGGCCGAGCACGGCCTCGAGGGCAGCGAACAGCTCGAGTGGCTGGAACGGCTCGACCGCGATCGGGAGAACATCCGCGCCGCCCTGGAGTGGGCCGAGAGCGATCCGGCCCTGTGTGCGAGAGCGCTCTTCGACTCGGGGGAGCGCTGGGCCGCTACTGGGATCTGCGCGATCAGCTGGCCGAGGGTCGGGAGCGGCTCGAGCGCCTGCTCCTGCGTGCGGCGGGCGCTCCGCTGGACTCCAGGTGGAGCGCCCTCTTCTGGGCGGCGCGGCTCGCGCAGATGGCCGCTGACGTACCGGCGGCGCAGGCGTTGGGCGAGAGCGCGACGGCCACCGCGCGCGAGTGGGGTGACGAGAAGGCGCTGTCGCGATCGCTCACCCTGCTCGCGCTCATCGAGAACCTCGCCGGGGAGCCTCGGCGCGCGCGCGAGCTGTGGGAGGAGAGCATCGCCCGCGCACGCCGGATCGCCGACGACTGGTCGATCAGCCGATCGCTGTACGGGCTCGGGATGCTCGCGCAGGGCGAGGGAGACGGCGAGCGCGCTCGATCGCTTCTTGGCGAGAGCCTCGAGACCGCACGTCGGCTCGGGGATCAGGGTGCGGTCGCGCTGGCGCACTTCGCGCTGGGGAAGGTCGCGGGCATCGCCCGGGATCTGCCAGGCGCAGGTGACGCTTTCGAGGCCTGCCTCGCGGTGTGCCGCAAGCTGGGGTGGGACGGCAGCGCGGCGGCCACACTCCACGAGCTCGCACTGGTGGCCGCCACGGCCGGCGACCTGAGGCTGGCCGCGGAGCGGCACCGCGAGGCCCTCGAGCTGCGACGGCGGCTCGGACTCAAGAGCGCGATCGCGGAGTCGCTGCGCGGCCTCGCGGAGGTCGCGAGCCGGCAGCAGCGTCCGGAGCAAGCGTCAAGCCTCATGAGCCTGGCGGATGCGGTGCTCAGCGGGGCGCGCCTCTCGGCGCAGGATCTAACGTCGCTCTCGGCGATGCTGGAGTGATCGCCGAGGTCGCCGACCGCGTCTACCGCCTCGGGTCTCGCTGGGTGAACTGGTACCTGTTGGAGGAGGGCGGGAAGTTCACGGTCGTCGATGCAGGACTGCCACGGCAGTGGTCGCAGCTGCCCGCCGCGCTCACCGCGCTGGGGCGCAAGATCGACGACGTGGACGCCATCGTTCTGACCCACGCCCACCCCGACCACCTCGGCGTGGCCGAGCGCATCCGCGGTGCAGCGAACGCATCGCTGCTCGGCCACTCCGCCGGCGGGCCGGTCGTCCGCGGTGAGGCCAAGGCCCGGCCGCCGCGGGTCGCTCGCCACGTCTGGCGGCCGTTCGTGCTCGGCTTCTTCGCCACGAGCCTGCGCGACGGGATCGCGAGCGTTCCGCATGCGTCACGGATCGAGGCGTTCGAGGACGGCGAGCGCCTGGACATCCCCGGGCGGCCCCGCGTCATTCACACGCCGGGCCACAGCCCCGACAGCTGCTCGTTCTGGGTCGAGGGCCGAGAGGTCGTGTTCACCGGCGACGCGCTGGTCACGCTGAACGCCCTCTCTGGGCGCCGTGAGGTCTCCATCTCCGCAGACCCGTTCAATGCCGATACCTCACAGGCGATCGCCTCCCTGGACCGCCTGGCGCCGCTGCCGGCGGCGACCATCTTGCCTGGACATGGCGATCCGTGGAGCGACGGGCTGGCGGAGGCGGTCCGCGTCGCGCGGGGCACTGCCTAGGCTCGCGGTTCGCTACCACCGTGTCTCGCCTCACTTCCGTTCGCGATCTGGACGCGAACGGCCATGGGCGGGCTCGACACCTTCCGGCGGCCGCCGCACGCCTAACGAGGCTAGCGCCTCTTCCACCGCGGCTTCGAGCGTGGTCTGCAGGCCGGCCGCCCACTCCGCCGCCAGTTCGCCGCGGTCGACGGCCCCGTGCATCGGCGCCAGCGCACGCACATCGAACTGGTCGTCGCGGCGCCTGGCAGCGCCCATCTCCTCCATCGCGGCGGTCGACGCAGCGTGGATCCGAGCGGCCCGCCGTAGATCACCCGCCGCCGCAGCGACGGCGGCGAGCTCGACGAGGGTCCTGGCCATCGAGTACCTGTCGCCGACCGCCCGCTGGACGATCAGTGCACGGCGGAGGAGTACCGCGGCTCGGTCGTGGCGGCCCCGCTCCCGCTCCCAGCGAGCGACGAAACCGAGCGCTCCCGCGGACCGGTCATGGTCACCCGCTCTACGCCAGAGCGAGAGCGCCTCCCGATAACACCGCCCGGCCTCGACGAGATCCGCTTCGTTCATCGCGACGTGGCCCGGCTGGCTCATCGTCAGCGCAAGCCCCCAGGTGTCGCGGCCGCGAAGGCCGAGGGCCTCGAGGTACAGCGCACGTGCCTCGGCTACCGCGCCCCGCTCGCGAAGGCGGTCACCAAGGTTCGAGAGCCCGCCGGCGAGCAGCCAGGTCTCCGGATGCGGCTGCTCCCGCTGGAGCGCGAGGTTCTCGCGGTGATGCGCCTCTGAACGCGCGGCGTCGCCGACAAAGTCCGCGAGATCGCCCGCCGCGTTGAGAGCCTTGCCGCGAATGGTCGGCGGCGTCGCCGAGGTGACCGCCAGCGCCCGCTCCAGCCAGCGCTTGCCTTCCAGCGTGCCCTTAGCCGACCCGCGCGTACGACCGGACGACTTGGGCGGCCCAGTGCTGGAATGCGGCCAACCCCGCTTTCCCGATCGCGCGCTGCGACTTCCTTAGCCCCTCGATCTCGGCTTGATCGAGCTCATCACGGTGCGCCTCGAAGAATCGGCTCACCGAAAGCGATGCCTCCAGCTCGCCCTGACCCGCAGCTCGGTCAAGGAGATCGAGGATCTCCTTGAAGACGAGGAGGACCGCCTGCCAGCGTGGCGACCTCGCGGGGCGCGGCCCGACCAGCGCCGCCAGGTCGGCTCCGCGCGCGAGCTCGAACCTCGTGTTGGCGCCTGCCCGCAGGGACCGGATGAGTCCGGCGAGCTGCAGCGACTCGAGAGCCCGGACCACCTGCCGGCGCACGTACGCCGTCTCCTCCGCGAGCTCGGTAGCGGTGAATGCCGCATCCGGGTTGGACACGAATACGCGGATGAGCTCAGCTCGTGCGCTCACTCCGAACATCGCTCTGATGCGAAGTGAGAGGAGGGGCGTGGGTGCAAGATCCCTCAAGACCGCCCGGGCTCTCGGACGAAACGAGAGGACCGTCGCGTCGTCGTCGGGCCAGCCCAGTTCTGTGTACGCGTTCACCGTGGCGGCATAGCGAGCGAAGGAGGTGTCCTCCTCCGCTGACCAGCTCTTCCGGAGGTTCTTGATCCGAGCCTTCGAGACGTACTCGCCGTGCGTGATGACCCAGTCGATCGATTCGTCGCGCAGCCGCGGGTCAAGACGACCATGTAGCGCCGTAAACAGGACCAAGGGCTCTGGGTCGATGAAGACGTCGCCGTGACGTCGCCTGACCGTCCCGGGTACGCCAAGCTCTTCCCACAGGCTCCAGAGCAGATCGAGAAGAAGGTCTTTGAACTCGCTCTTAGACGTCGGCATCGGACACACCCAGGTCTCCCAGCGCTCGGACGAGCTGGTCCCTGAAGGCATCGCTCGGATCGTGCGTCCTCGCCCAGCGGCCCGCCGTGAGCAGCTCGTCGGTCGTCGGCTCGAGCTGACGTAGATCACTGAAATGTTTGCTGTCAGGACCCTGATCGACAGCCGCGTAGAGCTTGAAGCTGATCTGATCGGTCCGGCCCGCTAGATAGAGCACCAAGCCTTGCCACTCCCGGCGGACTGCACGCTCCAGCGCTCCCTTGGGTAGACCGAGATCGAGGAGCGACGCCGGGCCGGCGTTCATCCAGTCATCCGACATGTCCAGGAGCTCGGCGACTGCAACAACGGCCGCCATGAGCTCGGCTGGCATCGGCCTGGGCGGCGTGATCACGCCGTCCTCGACCAGGCCCGCGACGTCGATGTCTTTGGTGGGACGGCGGATCAGTCCAAGGAGCTGAAGGGCGCCACCGCCGACGGCGTAGAGCTCGTAGCGGAGCCCACGCTCAGCCAGTAGAGCGCCGAGCGTCGCGAGCGCGTCGTCAAATGAGGTCCTGAGATCGGCCACGTTTGGAATGTTACTGTCCCGATAGTGGACAGTAAAGGCCTCGGCTAGGAGGTCTGTGGATGGTCGCAATCGCCGTGGGCGCTTCGCGCAGCGAGGCAGATCAAGCTCGAACTCTCATCTTCTTGCGCGGTCGCGTGCGCTTTACGCCGCGCGCGCCTTGCCCCTCCGCTACTGCTCTGTCGTAAGCCGCGTGCGCCGCACGTAGCCCTCGCCGCCAGCGAGCTTCCATCTCTCCAGATGCGATCCGGCGGATGACCACCTTTGGCGGACGCTTCAGCTCCGGATAGAAGGTGGCGATCACGGAAGCGAGGGGTATCCGGTAGGCGCGCGCCGAGATCTTGATCCCGTAGAGCTTGTCGGACCGTATGTATCTCAGGATCGTCGAGGTGCTGACCCCGGCAAGCTCCGCTACCTCTTTGGGTGAGTAGATCCCCTTCTTGACGAGCGGCGCACGCACGTCGCTACCTCGCGCCGACGGTCGCCGGCAGCATCGCGCGGAGGCTCTCGTAGACGACGACGGCCGAGAGCGACCGGTTCAGCGTGTAGAAGTGGATCCCCGGCGCGCCGCCCTGGAGCAGCTCGCGGCACTGCCGGTTGGCCCACTCGATCCCGACGGCCGTCAGGGCCCGCTCGTCGCCCGCCGCGGCGTCCACGCGCAGGCGCAGTCCCTCCGGGATGGTCGCGCCGCTCCGGGCGATCATGCCGGTCGGGCGCAGCTGCCGCGCGTTGATCACCGGCATCACGCCGGGGACGATCGGCACGGTGACGCCGGCGGCGCGCGCGCGCTCCACGAACCGGAAGTAGTCGGCCGGCTCGAAGAAGAGGTTCGAGATGAGCACCTCCGCCCCGCTGTCCTGCTTGAGCTTCGCGTAGCCGACGTCGGCCGAGGGGTCGGCCGACTCCGGGTGCCCCTCCGGATAGCAGGCGCCCGCGACGCAGAAGGGCCACCGCGACCGCACGAACGCGGCGAACTCGCTTCCGTGCGCGAACCCGCCGGGCGCCGGCGTGAAGTCGCTCTCCCCTCGAGGCGGGTCCCCCCGCAGGGCGATCACGTTCTCGATGCCATTGGCCTCGAGCCGGTCGAGGAGCGCGGCGAGCTCGGCGGCCGTGTGGCCGGTGCAGGTCAGGTGGGCCATGGCCTCGATGCCGACCGACCGCTTGATCCACGTCACCAGCTCGACCGTCCGCTCCCGCCGCCTCTTGCTGTCGCTGGGGTAGGTGACGGAGATGAAGTCCGGACGGAGCCGCCGAAGCGTGGTGATGGTGCTCCGCAGCCGGAGCCAGCCCTCCTCGTTGTAGGGCGGCATGAACTCGAACGAGAAGACCGGCCTCGGGCTCCGGTACGCGTCGGCTATGCGCATCAACGCATTCTGAGGCGCCCGCGATCGCTTCTGTGGTAGATCAGCTGGTGGGAACTAGAGATGGGACGGAGGTGCGCCCGGAGTGACAGAGGCGAACCAGCCGCGCTACCGGCCCAAGCTAACGAAGACGCCGCGCTCACCGGACCTGCTTGCCGCGGAGCGCTGGCAGTTCAAGCAGGCGTACTCGAGCTTCCAGCGGATCCTGCTGGGCGACGAAAGGCTTGCTGGACCCGGAGAGATCCGGCGGTCCTTCGAACGTGCGTTGTCACGGGCGAGTTCAGCGCGCACCGGCAAGAAGTAACAACAAGGGCAAGAGACCCGCCGCTACTCGAACTCCCAGCGGTGGCGCAGGCGAGCGACGCCCGCCTCGCGCGTCCCGCCGATCACGCGGAACGAGAGGCCCTTCTGCAGGTAGTCGTAGTAGCGGTCCTGCGGGTCGATGATCCCCACGTCCACGTCGTAGGCGCCCGGGAGGAGGTCGAGCGCGTCGAAGCGCACGGTCGCCCTGCCCTCGGCCTGTGATGGAACGGTCGCGCCGTCCATGAGCGTGTTGGTGCCGTACACGCCCACGCCGTCGTCGCGGTAGACGTAGATGCCGAAGACCGCGTCAGCCACCCCGCCGGGGTTGCGGTAGGCGACCTCGATCGAGGCCGGCTCCCCCGTGGCCAGCACCGCGCCGTCGCCGCCCTTCCCGTCCAGCACGCGCGCGCTGACGATCTCGACCTCCTTGGAGCCCCACCGCACCCCCACCTCGCCGCGCGCCGCGCGCTCGCGCTGCTCGCGCTCACCCACGGTGCGCTGGTACGCGGCGATGACATCGCGGACCGTGCCGCTCGCGGCGACGCGGCCCCCGTCCAGCCAGACGGCGCGCTCGCAGAGCCGCTGCACCGACCCCAGGTCGTGCGATACGAGCACGATGGTGCGCTCCTCGCGCCGCAGCTCCGCGATCTTGGCGAAGCACTTGTGCTGGAAGTACTCGTCCCCCACCGCCAGCACCTCGTCCACCAGGAGCACGTCCGGGTCGAGGTGCACCGCGACCGCGAACCCCAGGCGCGCGTACATCCCGCTGGAGTACGTCTTCACCGGCGCGTCGAAGAAGCGGCCCAGGTCGGCGAAGGACTCCACGCCCGGCATCGCCGCGTCCATGCGCCTGCGCGAGAGCCCCAGCAGCGAGCCGTTGAGGTAGGCGTTCTCGCGGCCCGTGAAGTCGGGGTGGAACCCGGCGCCCAGCTCCAGGAGCGCGGACACGCGGCCGTGCACGTCGAGCCGGCCGCTGGTGGGCTTGGACGTCCCCGCGATGAGCTTGAGCAGCGTGGACTTGCCCGATCCGTTGGAGCCGATGACACCGAAGGCCTCGCCGCGCTGCACCTCGAACGACACCTCGCGCAGCGCCTCGACGCGCTCGCTCGGCGCGTACTGGCGGAGCACGACCTCCTTGAGGGTGCGGCGCTGCTCGCGCCGCAGGATGTAGGTCTTCGAGACGCCGTCGGCGCGCACGGCCGGAACTCCCTCAGCCTGCGCCGTGCCCCGGACGTGCTCCGTCGATGCCACCTGGGCCGTGACCATAGCCCCGGAACGAGCGATCGGCCCAGCCATGCCCAGGCTGGGCCGATCCGGTCGCAGGGGGTTAGTGGAGGGGTCTAGTCCTCGTCCTCTTCGTCGTCTTCGTCGTCCGAGTCCTCGTCGTCCGAGTCGTCTTCCTCTTCGTCGTCCTCGTCGTCTTCGTCTTCGTCGTCGTCCGAGTCCTCGGGCTCGGGCGTCTCTGAGGGCTCCGGGGTCTCCTGGTCATCGTCCCGGTCCTCGTCTTCGTCGCGGTCCTCGTCCTCATCGCGGTCCTCGTCGTCGTCGCGGTCCTCGTCGTCGTCGCGGTCCTCGTCGTCGTCGCGGTCCTCGTCCTCGTCCGGCTCGGGAGTCTCGGAGGGCTCGGGCGTCTCCTGCTCCTCGTCTTCGTCGGCGTCCTCGTCCTCGACCTCTTCGATCTCGGCCTTGAACTCGAGCTTGAAGGTGCCGTCGTCATCGACCTCGAGCTCGATCTCGACCTCGAACGTCCCGCTGCCCGGCAGGGCCAGCGCAGTGCGCTCCTCGCCGTTGACGCGGATGGTCATCTCGCCGGCCTCGTCGGTCTCGACCTTGATCTTGAGGTCGGTCATCAGCTCCGGCACGATCACGAAGCCGTTCGCGGTGGCGAAGCAGCCCGGGATCTCCGAGGACTCGGCGCTGCAGACACGCCCCAGGGCGTCCATGAGCGCGCTGGCGATGCCGGTCTCGAGCGGGATGGAGGCGAGCGTCTCTGCGGACGGAGGCGCCGCCGTGAGCTCGACGCGCTCGCCGGCCACGGTCAGCACGGTGCCGAGCGGCGCCTTGACCTCGACCTCACCCTCGACGGTGATGACCTCGGTCGGCTCGCTCTCGCCGTTGGTCACAACGAAGGCGGTGCCGCGCGCGATCGCGTCGCCGCTGGCGGTGCGCACCGCGTACAGCCGGCCGGGGTCCTTGGCCGGCACGTTCCAGGTGCGGCCCCAGGTCTGCTCGATCACGACCGCGCGCCGCGGGAAGCCGGCGAGCTCCGACAGGACCACGCGGCTGGAGACGTCGATGCTGAGCCGGTCCGCGCCGATGCGCAGTGCCACCCACCCGTCTGACGGGGTCTCGATCGTGGCGCCGGCCGGCACCGCGTCACCGGTGCGCAGCGTGGTGGCGCTCTCGCCGACGGTCGCGGTGACGGTGCCGTGCACCGCGG